>JABJHA010000014.1 GCA_018662005.1 Rhodospirillaceae bacterium
CGGCCAGTAAGGTTCGTGATTTTTGGAATGATAACAGATGAAGCGGGGCCTGCCTGCAGGCGTAAACCTCTCATATACAGCGCGATTTCTTTTCTGGTCATGCTCAGCGCATCCGCCAATCTAGAAGCCCACCTGTATCTTCCTAACATTGTCTGGATCGGTAGCGGCGTGCTTATCGCCGGTGGTTGGGCTTACGAAAAATTCTGTCGGTTCGAGGAAATAGACAGTGATCTCAACGACTCCGAAGAGTGCAGCGCCTGCGGCCTATTTGGACACAAGATTCCTTGGATATTGCTGGTCAGTTGCGGCTTGATTAATTTTATCGATTTGTCGGAGGAGTGGAGTGCTTATACGAGTTATGCCATCGTCCTGGCGCTGTTTTCTCTGGCAGGATCGTTTTTCATGATGCGGTTCAGTGGAGACCATCCTGCTGGGAACCACACGCCATAAACAATTCTTTTTGATACTCGATAAAATGTCGGCTATGGGTCAAAATCGGACTGAACCTCTTTCAATTAAAAAGGTCCTTTAATCGCCTAAAAGCAGACGTTTGCCCTGCCTTGTGAAGTGAGCTCGCGCCCTACAGCTTACCCAGACTGGCGACAAACCGCGAGTAGATTTCAGTTAACGCCTTGTTCATGGCGATGACGGCGTCGCCGACACTTGCCGACTGGGCGCCGACTTCGACCCGGTAGTTGGCAAGGTGGATAATTTCACCGTTCTGCTCGTCCTGAAGCCCCAGTTGCAGTTCGGCAATGGCGCTGGGTTTGGGGCCGACGATTTTTTCCAGACGTTTAATTTTAGCAGTCAGGCGGTAGTCAGGGCGGGAGCGCATTTCAGGCGAGACAATCATATCGGAAACCTTGGCGGCGCGCAGAAAATCAATCAACTGATCACGCAGCATGACCACCGGCGGCTCGGTCCAGAAATGATAGTGGTATTCCAGTAATTGATGTTCGCTGCCGGCCTCGGAATAAACGATGGGCCGACCGGCGGTCAGGCCATCGGCAAGGAAACGCTCAACCTCGATGGTGCCTTTGAAAAGGGGTTCATTCATGGCTTTATCCGGCCCCTGGACCTGCAGGCGGTAATAGTGGTCCTTGGGCAGTTCAGGTTGTGCGCAAGCGGCCAGTGAGACAACCGAAACCAGGGCCAGACTCCTAAAGATTTTTTTCATCCCTCATCGCCTTTTTATTTGGGTTTCGCTTCATCACGCGGCGGTGTGCCACCAAGCAGCAATCCCGGATTAAGCCTAATCTGCCGACTGAATTCGTACATGTTGCGCGACGTCGCTTCCATATTCTGATTGAGCGCATCGATATGGCGGGCCAATGCGCCGGTAACGTAACGGACATCAACGACAGACGCGTCGATATTGGACTTGTTGTCAGTAACGACGCTGTTGAGATCCTTGATCAGGCCGTCAAGATTGCCTGACAAATCGGTGAAGTTAGCGGCCGCCGTATCCATATTTTCGATCAGACTTTCGATCTGCTTGCGATTTTTCTCGGTTAGCAGGGTGCTCAACTCCTTGGTGCTGTCATTAATACGGGTGGTAATCTGTTCAATGTCGCCAGCAATTCTGGGGATGCGATCACCCAACTCGCCGGTCAAATCAACCAGGTCCGATACGAGAATGCTGCCATCGCCAGCCAGAATTTCACCGAAACTATCTGAGGTTTTGGTAATCGATTCAAGCAGCGGGCTGATGTTGTTAAGCAACGGCCGAATATCTTTTTCAGCCAACATACTTATTTGGTCGGCGACGGATGAAACCACGGCGAAAACATTGGCCGCTTCCAGACCGCTTACCTGTGAGGACGGCTCCAGCATCTTCTCGCTTTTGCCGGCGTTCAGGCTCAAAGTGATCGCCGAAAGCAATCCGGGGGCAGCGATTTTGGCGACGCTGTCTTCGGGAATGCGCCAGCCTTCAACGACTGTAAAGTCGACGCGGAAGCTCATTTTCGAGCCTTCGGCGACCGGGGTTACTTCCTCGACCTGGCCAATGGGAAAACCTTCATACAATACCTGGGTGCCGAACTTGACGCCGGTGACGTTTCGGTAGACGGCAAAATATTTATCGGTCGCCCCGGTTCGCCCGGTCAACATGGCGATCGAAAAAATCAGGCCGAAAATCATCGCCAATACGAAGCTGCCGACGATCACATAGTTCAGTTTGTTATTTCTCATAAGGTCGCGTCTCCCCCTTTTTCTTCTTCACCGGTGAGACGACGCAGATATTCGTCCGGATCAATGTTATCGTCTTCGGGACGGCGGTTGAGAAGGTTTTGAATGCGCTCGCTCTTATTGTTGCGCAGTTCGTCGACCGTACCAATAAAAAGAATGTGACCGCGATCAAGCACCGTCACCCTGTCGGCGATTTTAAAAACGCTTTCCAGTTCATGGGTGACGACGACGACGGTCATTTGCAAAGCGTCGCGGAGCTTCAGGATCAAATCATCCAGGGCAGACGCAACAACCGGGTCCAGCCCTGCCGAAGGCTCGTCACAGAACAACAGCTTAGGATCCATGATGACGGCCCTGGCAAAGGCGGCCCGTTTGATCATGCCGCCAGACAGTTCGGCCGGCATGAGGTCTTCAAAACCCGCCAGGTCAACGACTTCCAGTTTCATACGGGCCATAATTTCCATGGTTAGCATGTCAAGATTGGCGTGCTCGTAAAGCGGCAGCATGATGTTCTCGCCAACCGTCATCGAACTGAACAATGCGCCGCCCTGAAAGGCGACGCCGATTTTCTTGCGCAGATCAAACATTTCCTGCTGGTTGGCCGAACCGATATCCTGACCGAGCAAGCTGATCGTGCCAGAGGTTTGCTTTTCAAGGGCCATCATGAACCTGAGCAAGGTGCTCTTTCCCGAACCACTGCCGCCCATGATGACCATAATCTCGCCTTCGGCGACGTTCATGGAGACACCGTCAAGAATTTTGCGGGTTCCGTAATGGGTGACCAGGTCTTCAACTTCGATAACGGTGTTGGGTTCAGTGCTCATCCTTTACCTCGTCGCCATGAATGCAAACAGCATATCGGTAATGATGATTGCCGATATAGCCTGAACAACGGCCCGTGTCGTTACCTTGCCGACACCTTCCGCACCACCGGTTACCGATGCGCCGTTAATGACCCCGATAAGCGCTATCAGAATGGCGAACAGGACGCTTTTGCCAACCCCGTGCAGGACATCACCCACAGCAAGGATATTGATCACCTGGTCAAAATAGGCGGCAAGTGAAATGCCTAAGTCGGCATTGATGTAAAGCCCGGCGCACAACATACCGACGATCATATTCAGAATGGTCAAGGCAGGCACCATAACGATCATGCCAAGAAGCGCCGGCACCACCAGGAAGCGTACCGGATTGATCCCCATCACCTTCAGGGCATCTATTTCCTGGGATATTTTCATCGTCCCCAGCCTGGCGGCAAGGGCTGAACCGGACCGGCCAGCAACCAGAATGCCGGTGATCAGCGGCGCGAATTCACGGACAACTGAAAAGGCGACACCGTACGTCACCTGTGATTCAGCCCCGAAGATGCGCAACATGTAAATGCTCTGCATGGCCATCATGGCACCGATGGTTCCGGCCATCATGGCGATCAGGGGGATTGCCTTGATGCCGATTTCCATCATTTGCATTACGACCGCGCCGAAACGCACCGGTTGTTTAAGGCGCGGACCGACGAACAGCCAGTAGATGCTTTCAAGCAACAAAAATCCGCCGTTACCGATTTCCTCGACGCCGACGACTGTCTGGCGACCGATACTCTCGGTATACCCAAGTGCTCCTTCTTTGGCGTTCTTCAAGCTCATAATTTAAAGACTGGCCAGCCCTTCATCGATGGTGCCGCAGATTGTAAAGACCTTGTCCAGTCGGGCCAGTTCCAGCACCCTGAGCGCCGCTTCGCTGACCGACACCAGCAACAAATTTCCACCGCCCTTGCGTGCCGTTTGCAGGGATTCAACCAACGAAGCAATACCCGAACTGTCGATGTAGTTGACCTTTGACAAATCAACCAGAACCGGCATATTTCGGGCCACGCATTCAAGAAGGATTTTTCGGGCATCAGGGGAGGATTGCAAATCCACATCGCCTGAAAAACCGACAATAAGGGCGCCATCTTGTTCGGTTACTTCATGTTCCATTTTGGTTTCTCAATTCGTTACTCAATTCGTTTCACCATTCTCAGTATATTTCCATCGCCTTCCGGAGGGGGTAAAAAATCAACCTCATCCATGATTTCACGAATGAAATGGGTGCCCAGGCCGCCGGGCTTTATATCATCGAGCGCACGGGGCTTGATCTTGTCAACGTCCACAGGGTCTGCAAAATCCCTGAGAGACAGGACAATGCTATCGCCATCACGGCTGATATCAAGAACGATTTTGCCATCGGGCGAGCCCTTATAGGCATGACGGATAACATTCTGACACGCCTCATCAACAGCAATGACGATATCGCGGGCGACAGTTTCAGAACATCCGCACATCTTCGCCGTATCGAAGACGGCGCTGCGCACCAGTTTCAGACGGTCGGGTTGGGAGGGAAAATTGACATGGAATATATTTTCCGGCGCCGCCTCGTCCTGATCGTTCTCCTGTTCAGGGCGTTCGGCTTTGTTCAGGCCATCATCAATGGCCAGCAATGTCAGATCATCACGCAAGGCAACATTTTCCCGGTATATGCAGTCGATCACCGTCTGCAACCGCGCCATTACAGGGTCGGCTGCCTTATCAACGAGAATTTTCATCAAGCCTTCGGACTCAAGTTCGCTGCCATCTTCCAGATAACCTTCGGTGACGCCATCAGTAAATATGTAAAGAGTTCCGCCATTCAGATTGAATTCAATCTCCGGAATGCCATCATCGCCTGACAACAACGGTGAAATTCCCAGCGGCGGGGCTTCCGCCTGAATGGCTTCAAAAGAGCCATCACCTGAATAAAACAGTGGCGGTTCATGCCCGGCATTGGCCAGTTTGACGATACCGGTTTTTGGATCATAAATACCACCGGCCATCGTGACAAACATGCCGCGGGTTACGGTCTCGCAGATTTCATCATTGATCATCGACAACAAACGCCCAGGCTGATGAATGGTTTTACCAAGGCACCGAAACAGGCTGGCTGTCTTGGCCATCAGCAAAGCGGCGTTCATACCCTTGCCCGAAACATCGCCCAGATTGAAGCAGATACGCCCGTCATCAAGCGGGAAGAAATCATAGAAATCACCTGAGACTGTCCGCGCCGGGCAATTGACGCCGTGGATCGGTGAACTTTCATCACCGGCATCGGGCAGGAGACCACGCTGAATTTCCGCCGCCAGTTCAAGTTCCCGGCGCACCCTTTCCTGCTCGACCAGGGCTTCGGCCATGCGAGCATTCTTTGTCGCCAGTGCCGCCGACGAAGACAGCGAACGCAGCAGATGTAAGTCATGTTCATCAAACAGGCCGTCACCGGAGCGTTTGTTGACCAGTTCAATGGCGCCGATGCGCTCTTCCTTGACGCTCATTGGGGCGCACATAATGGATCGGGTGGTAAAGCCGGTTTGGGCGTCTACAGAATTTTGAAAGTTGGGATCAGTGGATACATCGCGGACGATTTCCCCGACATCAAGCTGAACACAACGCCCGACGATGCCTTCATCACTGTTCAGGGTCAGGCCGGTGATTTCGGTTTCCCCGACACACGCCGTACAGGTCAGTTTTTCACCTTTTTCATCAAGCAGGAAAAGAGCGCCACCTTCGGCGCCGACATAATCGGTGATCCGCTCCAGTCCATGGCGCAGGGTTTCATCAATATCAAGCGAGGTGGCAAAATCCTGCCCCATGGTGGAGAGCAATTCCAGATGGCCGGAAATCCTCTCTTCATAGATGCTGATGGTGCTCGACGGGGCTGTCGCTTTTTCCATGGCGATACTATGCATTTATTTATCTTGCCGGGCAAACGATTGAAAGAAGGGGCTTATTTAAATCCGGGGCGGGTTATTCCTTCAACCGCACCTTGACGTATGACCCCGGCGCATCTTCCAGTGGCTTCAATTTTCCGGCACCCGGTTTTCTCGCAGTAACATCCTTGGCCCCGGCATGTTTTTTCAGCCACTTATCCCAATCCGGCCACCAGGAGCCTTCCTGCCGCTTTGCCCCCTCAAACCAGGCATCGGCGGCTTTTGGCATTTTGCTATTGGTCCAGTAACAATATTTTTCCTTAACCGGCGGATTGACGACGCCGGCGATATGGCCAGAGGCCGACAGGACAAAGCGTTTGGACCCACTATATAAATCTGTAGCGCTGTATGTGGATTGCCACGGTGCGATATGATCGTCGCGGGTCGACAGGATATATGTCGGGATTTTTATTTTACCGAGATCAATTGGCACCCCTGCCAATGATATGGCCCCGGGTTCAACCAGTTTGTTTTCCAGATACATGTTGCGTAGGTAAAAGCTGTGCATCATCACCGGCATTCGGGTTGAATCCGAATTCCAGTAAAGCAAATCAAACGGCAAGGGCCTGCGGCCCATCAGGTAATTGTTGACGATGAACGACCAGATCAGGTCGTTATCGCGCATCATATTGAACACCGTCGACATGTGAGAGCCTTCGAGATAGCCCTTTTTATTCATGTGCTCTTCCATCAGGTTGATTTGCTCATCATCAATGAACACACCCAATTCACCGGGATCGGCGAAATCAACCATGGTGGTTAGGAACGTCGCCGATTTGATCCGGTTATCTTTTTTGGCGGCCATATAGGCAAGCGTGCAGGCCGTTAATGTACCGCCGATGCAGTAACCGACAATATTGGCCTTTTTCTCGCCCGTCGCCTTTTGCATGGCGTCAAGGGCAGCAAGCGGGCCTTCGAGCATGTAATCGTCAAAGGATTTGCCAGCCAGCTTGCCATCGGGGTTTACCCAGGAAATAACAAACACGGTATTGCCCTGATCAACCGCCCATTTGATAAACGAATTCTTCGGCTGTAAATCGAGGACATAAAACTTGTTAATCCAGGGTGGCACCACCAGCAACGGCGTCGCGCGAACCTTCTTCGTCGTCGGCGCGTATTGAATGAGTTGCATCAGTTCATTTTCAAAAACCACCTTGCCCGGTGAGGTCGCGACGTTTTCTCCCAGGGTAAAGGCGTCTTCGTCGGTCATGGAAATACGCAAGCGCCCTTTGCCTTTTTCCAGGTCACCGAGCAGGTTTTCCATGCCATCAAGCAAATTTTCACCACCACTTTCCGCCGTCTTGCGAAGCACCACCGGGTTGGTGGCGACAAAGTTACTGGGCGACAAGGCATCGACCCACTGGCGGGTGTAGAAGCGAACCTTTTCAGCGGTTTTCGGATCAAGACCCTCGACGTCGCCAACCGTTTGCTGCATCCAATCGGACGTCAACAGATAGGATTGCTTGATAAAATCGAAAACCACTTGATCGTTCCAGGCCCCATCCTTAAAGCGCCGGTCGCCACTTTCGGGTTCGACGACAGCCTCTGCCTCTTCCCCGCTCATGCGCTTGGCCGTGGTCTGCCATAATTCAGCGTAGTTGTTCCACAATTTGGCCTGGGTCTCAGCCAGCTTCTGCGGATCGGCCATTAACTGCTGGGCAAGCTCCATGAAAGCCTTGGAGACAACGACCGGATCAGGGACCTGATAGCCATCACCTGATTCTTGCTGTTTGATGAAAGACTCGGCGATGCGCTGTCCGCGTTCGGCAAAATCCTGCATGGCCCGGGACAATTTCTCAGGGTCTATGGAGGGTTGTTCTTTTTCGACTTTTGTATCCATGATTTTCCGTCTACTTCAGCACGTTAGAGCACGGGATCATATCGCGCCTTTGCCCTAATACCAAACACCAACATGGGCCAACAAAAAGGCCGACCCGCCCTTCGGATTCTCTATATTTTGCACGCCCTCGCGATCAACATCATTTATTTAATGAAAAAAATAAATATTTTTTGGATAAACAATAGAAGTAATTCAATAAACTATAGAAATAAGAGAGCAACCCCGGCCACGGGAAGAGAATACCCCGTGACTGCAAACCATTGTTTACTAATATCAGTTTAATCGTTGCTGTTCAGTTAAGTAGCCTGATTATTAGAATAACTAACCTCTTAATATTAAACTTTGCTTATATATAGAGAGATTTTTTACTGTGACGAATGACTGCCTCCCACCCAATCGGGTGAATTCATAGAACGTTTGACGATATTACAATGAGTCATTACAAACGGGTGTATCGTAACTTAGAAACCTTTGCTGAGCGGTTTTTTGTTGCTCACTTATTGTACTTGTCGTTTCAGGTAAGTGTTTTCGATTAAAGGGGAAGACTAAAACCATGTCCACCGAAGCAACCCATCAAATTCATGACATAACGCACGACCATCACGAACACGAACATCACTGGGAAACCAGTTGGGCACCGCTGGTGCTGGTGGCGGGTATATTCTTTTTGGTTCCGATCGCCTTTTCCGGACATTTTGTATACGAAAACCAACTGATGACCATCATCGGTGCTGGTCTTGGTGTTCCAATGATCCTGGCCGGTGTCGCCAAATGGGTCCAGGAAGGCATGAGCCACAAGAACCTCGTTGAAGGGGTTTCCATTGTCGGCCTTCCCATTTTCATCGTTTCTGAAATTTTCATCTTCCTTGGGCTGTTCGCCAGTTACTGGACGATGCGTTTGTCGGCAGGCATCAACTGGCCGCCGGAAGGAACGCCTGAAATCAGCACCACGATCCCGCTGATCATGACCGTCATCCTGGTTTCATCCAGTTTCACCATGCACAATGCGGAAATCAAACTTGATGATGGCGATAACAGCGGTTTCAACAAGTGGCTGATTATCACCATTGTGCTTGGCACCGTTTTCCTGGGCTTCACCGTTTTTGAATACAACCATCTGATCCATGCAGGCTTTGTGCCCGGCACCAACTCGTACAGTTCGGCGTTCTTCTCGATCACCGGCTTCCACGCGTCACATGTGTTTATTGGCCTGGCGTTGTTTGTCGCGGTCCTGATCCCGGCGCTAAAAGGTAAAACCAACGATTCCTTCGTCGCCTGTGCCTCGGTTTACTGGCACTTTGTTGACGTTGTCTGGTTCTTTGTCGTTTCCCAGATTTACTTCTGGTAAGACGGAAAACCGGTAGGATTGGGACCATGCTGAGGGTTCGTAACTTAATAACGGGTATTGTCTTGTGTTCCGCCTTTGCCATTTCTACGGCAAAGGCGCAGTACAACCGCGTGCCGGAATCCTACATTGACCCAAGCACCTTCCAGATCGACGAACAAAAAGTTCTCGGCGTTAAGGTCGACAAAAATCTTGCTCTGATCGATGAAAGCGGCCAACCGTTCACGTTAGGCGATAAACTGGGCAAGCCCCTGATTTTGGTGCTTTCGTATTATACCTGCGATGGCAGCTGTTCGATTATCAACGCCGATCTTCGCGACCGGCTTGAAGGCGTCACCGACATTAAGATGGGCGAGGACTTCGAGGTTCTGACCATTTCTTTCGACAAGCAGGACAATTTGGAAAAACTGGGCGTCTTCAAACAGCATCTGGAAGAAACAAAGAAGCTTGGAAAAGGATGGTCTTTTGCGACCCTGAAGGATCCTGAACAAATCAAGCCCTTTACCGACAGGCTGGGCTTTAATTACTTCTGGTCACCCACTGATCGGACGTTCTTCCATCCCGGAGCATTCCTGTTCCTGTCGGCAGAAGGAAGGCTCATTCGCGTTTTGTATTCCCAAACTGTGGAGTCCAAAGACGTTGAACTGGCTGTGTTCGATGCCAAGCAGGGCAAGTTCAGGCCGAACGAAATCATCAATTTTGCAACCAGCCTTTGCTATAGCTACAACTATAAAGAAGGTCGTTACACATACAACATTCCATTATTTGTCGCCGTGGGCTCATTAACTTTTGGGGTTACGGCGTTTTCCGGTTCGGTTTTCGTTTTCCGACGCCGGCGGAAAGAGAGGGAGAAGAAACTTGAAACTTAAGCGATTTTTATCAGTGCTTAACGGTGCGGCTGTGGCCTTGCTGTTTGCAACACCGGCATTTGCCGCAGCCGGGGACACCCCTGACACGCGGGCCGATTGGGACGCACTTTGGCATGAGGTCCTGGTAGATATTACCGTGATTGGCGTCATTTTCATTGTCGCCGCTATCTACATGCTGATTCGCTTCAAGGCGACCAGCCCCGAACAGGTCGGTACCGCGACGAAATTATCAAGGGCCAATGCTATCGGTTGGGCCTTGATCCCGGCAGCCATCTTCATGGCTGATGACTTCTACCTTGCTGCTAAAGGCTGGACAGTCTGGGATCATCAACGCACCGTTCCCGAGAACGCCATGGAAGTCAAAGTCACCGGCTATCAGTGGTACTGGGAGTTTGAGTATGAAGACGGCACAACCACCGACGAGCTGAAAGTTCCCGTCGGCACCCCGGTTGTCCTGCGGATGACTTCGGACGACGTCATTCATTCCTTCGGTGTCCCATACTATCGCCTGACCGAAGATGTCATGCCGGGGCGGATTACCTACATCTGGTTTAATCCCATCGAAGAAGTTAAATCCCTCGTCACGTGCCGTGAATTCTGCGGTAATTCGCACTCGGAAATGTTTACCGACGTCGAAGCAATTGCCCCCGCTGAATTTGAAAAATGGTTAGCCGAACAAGGCTGAGGCCCAGGCGCCAAGGAGTAAATTTGATATGAGTACTGCAACAACAACCCACGATCAGGAAGCTTTTAGCCTGAAAGAGTGGATTTTCACCACTGATCACAAGCGTATCGGTGTCATGTATCTGATCGGTTCAATGGCGGCCTTCGCGGTTGCCGGCATGATGGCCATGATGATGCGTTTGGAACAATCCCAGCTCGGCGCCCAGTTCATTGAAACAGGAACCGATTACAACGAATGGCTCTACTTCCACGGGGCAGCAATGATCCTGGCTTTCCTGATCCCGGGCTTGACCGGTTTCGCGGCCAACTATTTCCTGCCTTTGATGATTGGCGCCGCCGATGTGGCGTTCCCGCGGATCAATGCTTTCAGCATCTGGCTGTTCTACTTCGCCATTGTCCTGGCATTGCTCAGCGTCGTCGTACCCGACACGCCGGACATCATGTGGACGGGCTATCCGCCTTATTCGATAACCACGGAGGGGAACACATCATTCTATGTGTTTACGGTTCACTTGCTCGGCTTCTCGTCGATCCTGGGCGCCGTCAACTTCCTGGTCACGGTGATTTACATGCGTGCCCCGGGCATGGGCTGGAACCAGCTAAACATCTTCGTCTGGACCACCCTGGCCGCATTTGTCCTGCAGTTGGTGTTCATTCCGGTGCTTGCCGCCGCTGTGACCTTGCTTCTGTTTGATAAATATCTTGGCACCCACTTCTTCGACCCGGCTGCGGGCGGTGATGTGCTTTTGTATCAGAACCTGTTCTGGTTCTACTCACACCCGGCGGTTTACGTTATCTTCCTGCCAGCGGTGGGCATCCTGTTTGAAATCATCGCCACCATGGCCAAAAACCAGATCTTTAATTACAAGGTCTGCGTCTATGGTGGTATTGGCGGTGTTGTCGCCATCGGCGGTGAAGTGTGGATCCATCACCTGTATGTCACCGGCATGCCCGACTGGATTCGCATCGGCATGATGATTTCAACCCTGCTGATCTCGGTTCCGGTTGGTCTGATCGTGATGTCACTTTGGGGAACGCTGTGGAGAGCCGCTATCTCCTACAACGTCGCCATGATGTATGCCGTCGCCATGTTGTACCTGATTATGGTTGGCGGCTTGACCGGCATTCCGCTGGCCATGACATCCCTGACGGTCCACCTGTCGGAAACCTCGTTCATTCATGCCCACTTCCACTTCATCATGGGCCTGTTCTCGACGTACGCAGTGTTCGCCGCCGTCTATTACTGGTTCCCGAAGATGACCGGACGCATGGCCGACACCGGCATGGCGAAGATCGGCTTCTGGCTCAACTTCATCGGCATCAACGTCACCTTCTGGCCCCTGTTTATCATCGGCCCACAAGGGATGCCCCGTCGCTACTGGAACTACGAAATGTTCCCGCAGTTCGAGGGTTATCACGAAGTCGCCACGGTTGGCGCTTTCCTGACGGCCGCCGGCGTTGCCATCATGGTTATCGGCTGGATCAAGTGCGCGATCTCAGGCGAGAAAGCACCGGCAAATCCGTGGAACTCCAAGTCTTTGGAATGGACCCACGCGCCGAACCCTCCGGGACCGGGTAACTTCCCCGAACCGGTAACTGTTGCCGATGACTGGACCCCTTACGACTACAACAAATAGGGTTCCTTTTAGAAAATGTGAAGGCGGGGATCGTAAATCGATTCCCGCCTTTTCTTTTGCCTGGACCCCACCTATATTCCCCTCACGTCTATCCTGATTGACGAAACGCCGGAACCCCATCCATGACCGACACTCAAAAACCTAAATCGAAAAAATGGCTCGTCTTCGCAATCCTGCTGGCCACTGCCGTTCTTATGTATGTCTCTATCATGTACAAGATCATTAATTACGGTCCCTGAGCATCATGATCGCGATCACCACTTTCCCCCATATCCTGGCCGGGTTGAATTCGGCGACCGTCGCCTTGTTGCTTGCGGGATTTTATTTTATTCGTACCGGCCAGCAAGGCCGACACATGGCGATGATGAAATCCGCCCTGTGCGCCGCCGTCATTTTCCTTATTGTTTATGTCTACTACCACGCCAATTCCGGGCTGGCTAAATTCGGTGGCGAGGGGATTATTCGGCCGGTTTATTTCAGCATTCTGGTCGCCCATGTGTTGGGTGCCATTACGCTGACCCCAATGGTGCCCTTGCTGGCCTTCCGCGCCTTTAAGGGACGATTTGACGCCCACAAGCGCCTTGCCCGGTGGATCTTGCCCTTGTGGCTTTATGTATCGATATCAGGCGTTGTTATCTATGTTATGGCCATTCACCTTTATCCCTTTAACGGTTAGCAATAATGACATCTGACAAGCCCACAGAAGAAGCCGGTTTCCTGGACACGATAAGGGTCAATCGCAGCCCCGCCCTGAACGCCGAATTACGCGGCTGGGCCGGGTTGGCGATGCTGTCACTTGCCATGGCCGGGATATTTGCCCTTCTGCTCGCCGTTTCGCGTATTCCCGGCATTCAGGACATCTTGCCCCTGCCACTGGATTTCTTTGACCGGGGTCTGGTCATCCATGTGGTGTTTTCCTTTGTGGTTTGGTTTCAGGCCGTCTTTGGCTGTCTGTTGAACGTTTCAACATCCAGACTGGCTGATGGCGCGCCGCGCCTGCAGGGGCTCGGCAAACTGGCCCTACTTGGCGCTTACGCCAGTTGCGTGCTGTTGTTCGTACCGGCTTTCATGGAGAACGGCGAGGCAACCCTGAACAATTATATTCCCGCCATCACCGACCCGGTGTATTACGCTGGCCTCGCGTTGCTGGGGGCAGCCCTCGGCCTGATGGTGCTCAGGCTTTTGATCAATGTTTCAGGCAGCCAGGGCCGCTGGAAAGAACCCCTGCCCTTTGGTACCTTAAGCACAGCCTTGATTTTCGGCGTCGCCCTGTTGTGTTTCGCCATAGCCTGGGCCGTGCTGGCCGAAGAATTGCTCTCCTATGAATTCAACGAGAGTCTGTTCTGGGGTGGCGGTCATATCCTGCAATTCGCCAATACCGCCATGCTGATTACGGCGCTTTTCGTTCTCGCCCGCCTGACCCTTAAGGACATTGTCCTGAAAGACAATCAACTGACGCTAACGGCAATGGCAACGCTCGTGCTTTATAGTGGTATGGGCATTTCAATCACCCTGAAATATGCCCCGGTCCATGAAAAATACTGGACCATGTTTACCAAGTTCCAGTACGGCCTGGTCCTGCCCGCCATGCTG
The DNA here is from genome assembly GCA_018662005.1 of Rhodospirillaceae bacterium. Taxonomy (NCBI): domain Bacteria; kingdom Pseudomonadati; phylum Pseudomonadota; class Alphaproteobacteria; order Rhodospirillales; family Rhodospirillaceae; species Rhodospirillaceae bacterium. Next base: position 13,931 of record JABJHA010000014.1, read on the forward strand.
GTTGGCATCCCCATGCTGGTCGACATTTTACAACAACGTAAAATCGGCAAGGGCCTGCAAATGCGTGACCCGGTCTTGCTGTGCCTGCTGCTGTCACCGGTTGTCTTCGCCGTTGGCGGCATTCTTGGTTTGTTCGTTGATGGTGGCGACACACGCACCCCGGCCCATTATCACGGCATTATCGCCGGTATCAATTTGAGCTTCATGGGCCTGTTCTACGGCTTTTTCCTGCCCCTGCTGGACCGCGATCTAAAGCCCGGCAAAGCGCTTTACGCGCAAATCTACATGTTTGGCGGCGGCCAGCTTGTGGCCAGTGTCGGGTTGTTCCTGGCCGGTGGCTACGGCACCCCGCGCAAGACCGCCGGCGGGGCCCAGGGTCTGGAAGCCATTGGCGCCAAAATCGGCATGTATATGAACGGGATAGGCGCCCTGATCGCCGTTATCGGTGGCGTCATGTTCATCTGGATGGTCTCAAAATCGTTGCTGGGGGCGCCACGAACAAGCACTGAGTAAGTTCAGAGTTTCCTTGTTCCATCCACTTTGTACGTTCACTATAACGTCTGCGAAGGCCCTATTTGATAACACTCAAAGGTGTCCGTAGATGGATTACCAGCAACTTTTTCTGCTTGTTCTACTGGGCTGCGTGCTCGTCCTCTTTATCTGGGGGCGCTGGCGTTACGATGTCGTCGCCTTTGGCGCGTTATTGGCGGTGACGCTTGCCGGAATTATTGAACCGGGAAAGGCGTTTTCGGGTTTTGGACATCCGGCAACAGTAACGGTGGCCATGGTTTTTATCGTTGGCCGAGGTTTGCAAAATTCCGGCGCTGTCGACCTGATCGCCCGCCATCTATTGCCGCCCCTGCAATCACCGGTCCATCACATCGGCCTGCTATCAACGGTGGCCGGGGCGCTATCGGCCATCATGAATAATGTCGGCGCCTTGGCGCTGCTGATGCCGGCAGCCCTGCAATCGGCTGAAAAAGCAAAAAGAACGGCTTCCCATATCCTGATGCCGCTTTCCTTTGGTTCTATCCTGGGCGGGCTTGTGACCCTAATCGGGACACCGCCAAACATCATTATCGCCGCGTTTCGCGAAGAATTAACCGGCACGCCCTTCACCATGTTCGATTTTTCACCGGTTGGCGGCGTCGTCGCCCTAAGTGGTATCCTTTTCATCGCAATTGTCGGATGGCGACTGATCCCGGTCGGCAAAAAGGCCAGACTGTCACCGATGGAGCTTTTCGATATCGAAACCTATGTCACTGAAACCAAGGTCGACAAGGAGAGCCAAACAGTCGGCAAGACACTTGCTGAACTGGACGACGCAGCCCAAGAGCACGACGCTGAAATTCTTGCCGTTATTCGCCGAGGTCAGCGACTGGGCGGTCGCCGTACCGTCGTCAAAACGGGTGATTTTCTTGTTATTGAGATCGGCCCGGAAAAGCTTGGTGGGCTTCTGGCAACCTTGCAACTGTCCCCCGCCGGTTCACGAAAAAGCAAGAAATCCCGCTTTTTCGAAACCGGGGACACGGCCTTGAACGAAGCGCTGGTGGCCCCTGGGTCCCGAATCATCGGGCTAACCGGGGAAGCATTGCGCTTACCCCGCCGCTTTGCCGTTAATCTTCTTGGCGTGGCCAGACAGGGGCGCCCCTTCCGGGGGCGATTGCGCTCCTTCAGGTTCAAGGTCGGTGACGTACTGCTGCTCGAAGGTGATCCAGATCGCCTTGCTGAAGTTGTCGTCTCGCTGGGATGCATGCCCCTGGCCGGTCGTGGCTTGCAGCCGCCACGCCACCATCTGGCGTGGCTGTCGATCAGCCTGTTCGCAACGGCCATAGCGCTTGCGACCTTTGGGCTGGTCGCGTTGCCTATGGCCCTGGCACTGGCGGCGGGGCTGATGGTGGTGCTCAATATCGTCCCGCCACGCGATATCTATGACAGTGTCGACTGGCCGGTGATCGTGCTTCTGGGGGCTATGATTCCCATCGGTCAGGCTATGGAGACAACCGGCGTCACCCACTTGATCGCCGCAACCATACTGGATTTATCGACAGGTTTTCCGCCAATTTTTGCCCTTACCATCGTACTGGTGCTGACAATGACCCTGTCGGACATCATGAATAACGCCGCCACCGCCGTCGTCATGGCCCCGGTAGCGGCCAACATGGCCCAGCAACTTGGGGTCAACACCGACCCTTTCATTATGGCTGTCGCCATTGGCGCGTCCTGTGCTTTCCTGACCCCGATAGGACACCAGAACAATACCCTGATCATGGGTCCGGGTGGCTATTCCTTCGGTGATTACTGGCGGCTTGGCCTGCCCCTTGAAATCCTGATCGTTGCCGTCAGCCTGCCGATGCTGATATGGATTTGGCCGCTCTAGGCCAAATACCAACACATTCTTAACAGTTTACCCAATAGTCTTGATTCTGTTGATGGATTCGGTACGTAGAAACTTGACAGAGACCCTGGGAATTGACATCTTCCGAACCAATTCCACCAACAAAAGCGAACACGAAAGACAATTCCCCTTGGGTACGGAAAGAAGAAAAGCAGGAACCATGTTCCTAAGAGGCCTCCTTGCTGTCGTGGTTCTAACCACGGGTGTTCTGGCGTCGGCTCATTTCGTTCTTGAGCAGACAGATGCCGGTGCGCCCGGTGATACCGGTAATGAAGCAACATTGGCGCTGGCCCCGATCTCGTTGGGCAACCCGGCCGCCGCTGCTGCCCTGTCAACCCGTGCGCCCGTTCAACAGCACGAAGATTCATCCGAACAGGCGACCCCGTCTAAGGCGCCGGCCTATCAGGTTCGTGTCCGTGTCGGTCGCGGTGACACCATGAGCGCCATTCTGGATCGGGCCGGGGTTGTCCGTCAGGATGCCAATCGGGCCATCCAGGCGCTGAAAAAAGTCTTTAACCCGACCCGTATTCGTCAGGGCCAGGAAATCAATATTTCCTTTCAGGCCGATGCCGAGGCCCTGAGTGACACCAGCACCGCTAAGGCGGGAGAATTCCTTGGTCTTTCCCTGCTTCCGGATTTCCGGCACAGGGCCGTTGTGACCAGAGATGGCGCAGGTTCTTTTAGCGCCAGTCGCGAAAAGCGCGTCCTGATGTCCGAACCTATTCGCGCCACCAACACCATTTCCCATAGTCTGTACATGGCCGGAAGCAAGGTGCAAGTCCCCAATTCTGTATTGGCTGAACTGATCCGCCTGTATTCCTGGGATGTTGATTTTCAACGCGATATTCGTTCCGGCGACGGCTTCGAGCTGATGTATGAGCGCTTTAGCGACGCTAACGGTAAACCCGTTCACAATGGTGACGTTATTTTTGCCACCTTGGAGCTAAGCGGCAAGCGCCACGTCATCTACCGCCATACCCTTGCCGACGGAAGCGTCGATTACTTTGACGAAAAAGGCCAAAGCGCCAGGAAAGCACTGATGCGCACCCCCATCGACGGGGCACGCCTGTCATCGGGTTTCGGTAAACGCAAGCATCCGGTTCTCGGTTACACTAAAATGCACAAGGGCCTTGATTTCGCCGCCCCGCGCGGCACCCCGATTTATGCAGCCGGCAGTGGCACCGTCAAGTACGCCGGTCGCAAAGGCGCTTACGGTAAATTCGTCCTGATCCGCCACAATGCGGATTACTCCACCGCCTACGCCCATATGAAGCGGATCAACACGGCCAGGGGTCGCCGCGTCAAGCAGGGCCAGATTATTGGCTATGTAGGCACCACTGGGCGTTCAACAGGGCCGCACCTGCATTATGAAATCCGCCGTTCAGGCCGTCAGGTCAATCCTTTCCGCGTCAAAATGCCTTCCGGTCGCAAACTTAAGGGTAAGGAACTGGAAGAATTTCAGGCGGTTCGCGCAACCATTGACCGCCAGTACGCCGAACAAGCGCAACCGGTCAACGTGGCATCCCGGTAATTAATGTTCCGGTTTCTGAAATAACCCGGCAGCTATATTGCGATTGATATCAACAAGCGGCACGACGTTTTCCAATGACGGGGCGGCCCGCGCCTTCAGGGTCTGCTTATCAACAAAAATACTGAGTTTTAGAATATCCTCGCGCAGATCATCGGGAAGATGATCTTCATCCTTGCGCAAACTGACCTGAAGAACTGTCCATAATTTCAGGTTGCTTTGCAGGGCTTCTTCGAGTGCGGCGGCGTCAAAGGGGGCAGAGGCGGCCTGATGTAGGTTTCTTGCCGATTTGGCAAAGGCTTCTGCCTCTGCAGCGCGGCCATGGGTGGCGGACTTCTGAACCTTCCCATAAGCCTTGCTGATGTCCGTCGTCATCTAGAAAAGATCGGCGATGGCGTTATTCTTTTCGGCAATAAGATTGAGCGAGACGTTACCCAACTTCTGACGAACCTGAAGGGCAAGAAGATTGGCCGCTTGTTCGTCCAGGTCCGCAGCAGTCAGTTCATCAGAACCCACTTGCAAGGTATTGCCAAGATCTTCATTAAATTGCTCACGGATACTGATGACCGAAACATCGGTTGCAAAGGATTGCTCACGGGCACGGATAGAATTTATCGCCGCGTCTAGCTTAGCCAGGGCTGCATCAATATCAGCGTCCGTTGCAAGATTTCCATAATCGCTAACAGCGGAACCGATGCCCAGCCCGGCCCTATCCGCGGCGGCACCAGAAATCGTCAGGGTTTCGCCCTTTTCGTTGACTGCAACATCAAGATTCTGCGGTGAACCGCTGATCAGGCCAACACCGGAATAGCTTGCGTCAGAGGCAATGGAATCCAGTTGCGCCGCAACCCGGTCAAAGAGTTGTGCCGCTGCCTGACGTTCGGCGACGCTGCCGCCTTTGGCGTTTGATGCAATGGCGCGGATTTGCGCGACGGTGTCGCCCTGGGCGTGAAGGCCGACTGACGCCGTCTCGACGGTATGCAGGCTCTGACCGATACTGTCCTTTACGGCCAACAGGTCGCCGGCACGGTTGCTTAAGCTGCGGGCCTGAAAATAGGCTGCCGGGTTGTCGTTGATGGAATTGACCTTGCGACCGGTGGAAATATTACGGCTCGTCTGCTCGGTCAGGGTCGCTGTCTGCTGCTGGCTAAGCAACACCTGGCGGGTTCCGGCGGTCAGGTTTACGCTATTAATCATCCGACCATTATGACAGCTCGCCAAAGCGATGCCAGTGACGGGCATCACAGAGGCCATAAAGACCTATTTTCAGTGATTTTAAGCGGCTACGGCCTTGTTGCCGTTGATGGTCAGGGCCTCTTCACCGGCTGATACCGCGACCCGCTCACCATCCTTGATACTGCCGTCCAGTATCAATCCTGCCAGAGAATTCTGCAGACTGCGCTGGATGACCCGTTTCAACGGCCTGGCCCCGTAAACAGCATCGTATCCGGTGTCTGCCAACCAGGCACGTGCCGCACTGTCCAGTTCAAGGATGATGCCCCTGTCTTCAAGCAGCTTTTCCAAACCGGCAAGCTGAATATCGACAATTGCGTCCATGTGGCTGCGGAACAGGCGGTGGAAGAGGATGACCTCGTCCAGACGGTTCAGGAATTCCGGCCGGAATGCGGCGCGGACTACCTCCATCACCTGAGTGCGAACTTCTTCACTGTCATGGCCTTCGTCCTGGGCCGCCAGAATGTCACCGCCCAGATTACTGGTCAGCACGATCATGGTGTTGGTGAAATCGACGGTGCGGCCCTGGCCATCGGTGAGCCGACCATCGTCAAGGACTTGCAATAGAACATTGAAAACATCGGGATGGGCCTTTTCGACCTCATCAAACAGAATAACCTGGAAAGGTCTGCGCCTGACAGCCTCGGTAAGGGCACCGCCTTCGTCATAGCCAACATAGCCCGGCGGGGCGCCGATCAGGCGCGCAACGGCGTGTTTTTCCATGTATTCGGACATATCGATACGCAGTAAGGCTTGTTCGTCATCAAACAAGAATTCCGCCAATGCCTTGGTCAACTCCGTTTTACCAACACCGGTTGGTCCCAAAAACAGGAAAGAACCGATGGGTCGGCTGGCATCCTGCAATCCGGCGCGGGCCCGCCTGACAGCGTTGGAGACAGCACCAAGGGCTTCCTCCTGACCGATAACCCGCAGGCGGAGGTTATCTTCCATGCCCAACAATTTGTCACGTTCACCCTGCAACATTTTATCGACAGGGATGCCGGTCCAGCGCGAGACGATGGCGGCGATATGTTCCGGGGTTACGGATTCTTCAAGCATGGAATTATCTTCAGCCGCCTCGGCTTCACGTAACTGGCTTTCCAGGCGCGGAATAAGATCGTACTGAAGCTCACCCGCCTTCTCGTGCTCCCCTTCACGCAAGGTCCTATCATAGGCAATACGGGCCTGTTCGAGCTTTTCTTTCAATTTGGTTGCATCGGCAAGCGCCGTTTTTTCCGACATCCAGCTTTGCGTCAGCACTGCCGAGCGGGCTTCAAGCTCAAGCAGTTCATCCTCCAACTTGATCAGGCGATCCTTTGAAGCATCGTCGTTTTCTTTTTTCAGGGCCTCGCGTTCAATTTTCAACTGAATGATGCGGCGATCCAGCTCGTCGATTTCTTCGGGCTTGCTGTCAACCTCCATGCGTAATCGCGAGGCTGCCTCGTCAACCAGGTCAATCGCCTTATCGGGCAGAAACCGGTCTGAAATATAACGATTGGAAAGGGTTGCCGCCGAAACCAGGGCCCCGTCGGCAATGCGCACACCGTGGTGTAATTCATACTTTTCCTTAATGCCGCGCAAGATCGATACTGTATCCTCGACCGTTGGCTCGGAAACGAAAACCGGCTGGAAGCGCCGCGCCAGGGCGGCGTCCTTTTCCACATACTTACGATACTCGTTCAGTGTCGTCGCCCCGACACAGTGCAGTTCACCGCGCGCCAAGGCCGGTTTAATCAGGTTCGATGCATCCATGGAGCCTTCTGATGCACCGGCACCGACAAGAGTATGCATTTCATCAATAAACAGGACGATCTCGCCGGCCGCCTGGGTGACTTCATTGAGCACTGCTTTCAGGCGTTCCTCGAACTCGCCGCGGAACTTGGCCCCGGCGACCAACGCCCCCAGGTCAAGCACCATCAGTTTTTTATCTTTCAGGGTTTCAGGGACATCACCATTGACAATGCGCTGGGCCAATCCCTCAATAATCGCCGTCTTGCCAACCCCGGGCTCACCGATCAAGACCGGGTTGTTCTTGGTTCGCCTAGACAAGACCTGGATTGTGCGACGAATTTCCTCGTCGCGGCCAATAACCGGATCGATCTTTCCTTCTGCGGCGGCGGCGGTTAAATCGCGCGCGTATTTGTTTAAGGCGTCGTAGGTGTCTTCAGCGTTGGCGCTGTCGGCAGTGCGGCCCTTGCGCACGTCTTCAATAGCCTTGTTAAGATTCTGGGGGGTAAGACCTGCATCGCCCAGCGCCTTGGCCGCAGCCGTCCCGGTCGCCAGGACAAGGGCCAGCAGCAAGCGTTCGGCGGTAACGTAACTGTCACCGGCTTTTTCAGCAATTTGCTCGGCCTGCTCAAGAAGTTTGCCGGTTTCCTGGGACAGGTAAACCTGTCCGGCGCCACTGCCTTCGACCTTGGGCAATTTTGCCAGCTCCGCTTCAACAGCGCTGAACGCCTTTACCGGGTCCGCTCCTGCGGCGCCAATCAGGTTGCTGGCCAGGCCTTCTTTATCATCAAGAAGAACCTTTAAAATATGCAACGGCGTCAGTTGCTGATGACCCGTGCGTGCGGCCAAAGTCTGCGCCGACTGGATAAACCCACGCGAGCGTTCCGTATATTTTTCGAAATCCATTCGATCCGAAACCTTTCTAATTGATAATGCCGGAACATCATATTGTCATTGGTTAAGATTAATATGGACTAAATACCCGCCATCGCAAGGGTAGCCGTGATTGCTTTAAGAATATTCAACTTGATTGACAATTCAATAGGTTACGCGGATTGTTGATCAATGATCGCAAAAATTTCCAGTATCTGGCGCTTCCCTGTTAAAGGCCTTAGCCCGGAAAGATTAAACAAAACCCAGGTCGAGGCGGCAAATGCCATACCAGGAGACCGGCGCTTTGCACTGGCCCTGTCGTCAACCCTGTTCGATAGCGCAACACCACACTGGCTGCCAAAAAACAGTTTCCTGATGCTCATGAAAAATGAAAAACTGGCCGCACTGGAAACAATTTTTGACGAAGCAGATAATGACCTGAGAATTCTGCGCGGCGGCAAACAGGTCGCCCGCGGCAAGCTGACGGACCCTGTCGGTCGGGCCATGGTCGAGGATTTCTTTTCTGCCTATATGAAAGAAGAGGCGCACGGCAAACCGCGGCTGGTTGAAGCCAAGGGCGAGACCGCCTTTAGCGATCAGAAACGAAAAATGATTTCGATCATCAATCTGGCCTCGGTCCGTGACCTGGAAAGAGTTCTCGGTAAACCAATAGAGCCAACCCGGTTTCGCGCCAATATCATGATTGACGGTATTGAGGCGTGGTCGGAATTCAACTGGATCGGCAAAAACGTCACCTGCGGCAGCGCCGGATTGATCGTCGAAGAACGGACAGGCAGGTGTCCTGCCATCAACGTCAATCCGATGAGCGGCGAGCGCGATGAAAACCTCGTTAAAACCCTTCACGAGGGTTTCGGTCATACGGATATGGGAATTTTTGCGAAAGTGACGGAGGCCGGCACCTTCGCTGTCGATGATACACTCAACGTTACTGATTAAGCAGCAGGTTCAGCAGCTTCAGCTTTGCGCGGGCGGCCACGACGACGTGGTTTTTCTTCGGCAACCTCTTCCACACTTTCCACCATTTCGGTAGACGTCAGCTCGGCGACGGGAGGAACAGGTTCTGGCGGCGTTACATCCGCGACTTCGGCGACTTCGACAACCTGGGTCAATTCAGCCACAGGCTCTGATGGTGTCACATTGGCATCCACAGGCTTGACTTGATTTTCGGACTGCTGTCTTGGTTTATTTTGATGACGCGGCTTGTGGTCTTGCTGATTTGCGTTCTGTCCCCCATCGTCGCCCTGCTCAGGATTAAGAACCCGGAAATAATGCTCAGCATGTTGATGGAAACCCTCTGCGGCTATCCTGTCCCCGGCGACTGCGGCATCGCGAGCAAGCGCCAGATACTTATCAAGGACCTGCTGAGCCGAACCGCGAATTTTGGTATCAGAACCGCCGCCATCATAATTCCTACCCCGGGAATTTTGATTGGAATTACGCTTGCCGTTATTACGACCGCGCCCGCGACGAGAATTTGTCGTTTGTTTCATGGAACCTGTATCTCTATTGACAGTTTGGCGATCAACGACAGCCAACTGCGATCATTAATGTATTGTCTGAGTAAATTCCACCAACGTGCACGGCATTTCGTTTCCGCAAGCCCGCACCACCAATATCCATCTCGAAAATAACTAACGGATCGGCTGTAACGTGGGGAATGGGACCTTTCAAGACGCCCCAAGCGTCCGGTCCCCGTGGTCAACTCCTGACCACCTTCAGTTAAGAAACTAGTCTGGATGACCCCATATTCCAACAGTTAATTTAAAAAATCGAAGATTTATAATTTTGCCCTTACGCAACGCCCGATACCGGCAAGATCAGGAGAAATGTCGAGACTGTGCATTCCCGTCCCGCGCAACATTTGAGCAACGGCTTCGGCTTGACCGGCCCCTACTTCAAAAAACACCCAACCCCCTTCCTTAAGAAGGCCGGGTAACAAAGCGACTAGAGTGGAATATTCCGACAGGCCGTCACGCCCGGCAAACAAAGCGCCACCGGGTTCGTACTGACTGACTTCCGGCTGCAATGAATCCCTGTCGCCCACCGGTATGTATGGAGGATTGCAGAGAACGATATGGAAGTCGGTAAAGTCACCCGTGCCATCGTTCCAATCGGCGAGGATAAAATCTGCCCGACCCGCAAATTGGAGATTTTCTGAATTGGCGCGAGCAACCTGCAATGCCTGCTCACTGATATCGGTTCCAATACCCCTGGCGTTTTCATATTCATGCAACAAAGACAAAAGCAGGCAGCCCGAGCCGGTGCCAAGATCAAGAATTTTTACCGGTGCCGTCTTATCGGGGAAAGTTCCAAGAACCGCCTCTATCAGTGTTTCAGAATCCGGCCTGGGGATCAGGGTCGCGGGGCTAACGGCGAAACGAAGACTCCAGAATTCTTTTTCGCCGGTGATCAGGGCCAACGGTTCGCGGGCTACCCGCCGGGCTACCAGATCGCGCAGATGGTCGCGTTCATCAGCTTCAAGCTCAACTTCTGGAAACCCGAAGATGTGCTCAGGCGCACGATTAAGGGCGAAAGCCGCAAGCAGACGGGCATCGAGGCGTGGATCGTCGACACCGGCTCTGGTAAGGGCCCCAACGGCTTCCTCAAGCGCCTCACCCGTGGTTGTCACGAAATTTCTGCCAATCTGCTCGCCTGATCTTCTGACGTCAGGGCGTCAATGGCTTCATCCAGTTCACCGTCCATGATGCGATCAAGTTTGTGCAAGGTCAGATTGATACGGTGATCGGTGACCCGCCCTTGGGGAAAGTTATAGGTCCGGATACGTTCGGAACGGTCACCCGATCCAACCTGACTCTTACGCTCAGCCGCCCGTTCTGCATCGACCAATTGACGCTCATGATCATAAAGCCTGGAACGCAACACCCGCATCGCCTTGGCTTTGTTTTTATGCTGCGATTTTTCATCCTGCTGGATAACAACCAGACCCGTCGGTAGATGCGTAATGCGGATGGCGCTGTCCGTGGTATTGACCGACTGCCCACCCGGACCACTGGCCCGGAAAATATCAATGCGCAAATCTTTATCTTCGATCTGGACGTCCACATCTTCGGCTTCGGGCATCACCGCGACGGTCGCAGCCGATGTGTGAATACGCCCCCCCGATTCTGTCGCTGGAACACGCTGAACGCGGTGAACGCCTGATTCGAATTTCAATTTGGCAAACACACCACGACCGGTGACGGAAGCCACGGCTTCCTTGCAGCCGCCGATCCCTGTTTCGCTCATGGCCATAATTTCAAATTTCCAGCCCTGGGTTTCGCTATAGCGCTGATACATGCGAAACAGGTCAGCGGCAAACAGCGCCGCTTCTTCGCCACCGGTACCGGCGCGAACTTCAAGGATCGCATTCTTGGCGTCGGCTTCGTCCTTGGGCAGCAAATGGATCTGAATATTTTTTTCCAGGGCCGGTATTGTTTCCTTTAATTCCTGAAATTCCATTTCCGCCATTTCGCGCATTTCAGGGTCGGTTTCCGGATCGGCCAGCATGGTCGCAAGATCGGCAGCTTCCCCCTGCGCCGAATCCAGATTGGCGATGGCCTCAACGATAGGGGTCAGTTCCGCATATTCTTTGGACATGTCGACAAAATCGGACGAAGAAGCAACATCGGGGGCTAACATCAATTCCCTCAACTCTTCATGACGAGCAACAACTTTTTGCAAACTCTCGTTCAGACTCACTTTACGCTAACTCCTAAATTTCTTCATCGTCATCAAGGCTGAACAGCCGGTCGATAATCTCTTCAATTTCCTGCAATGAGGCGGAATCTGGTCCATCCCCCGCTACTTGACGCAATTGTTCAGAGGGACCGTGCAGCAACCGGTTTATCAATAACCGGGTCGCCTTTTCTGCGTCTCCACCACCATCTGCAAGGGCCTGTTCGCGCATCCCCTCGAAGTGGGAACGCAGTTTGCTTAACGCCGGAACTGCTGTTCGTTCGGCGTGACCCCGCACGAAGACATCAACATCAGCATCGATGATGTCCCACGCCGCACCGGATTCATTTTCGCGCCCGGCCCTGCCTTCCATTGCAACGCGTTCAAGGTCATCCAGACTGTAAAGGAAAGCGTCTTCAATGCGCTCGACCTGGGGGTCGATATCACCTGGAATGGCCGTATCAATCAGAAAGATCGGTTTGTGACGGCGTGCTGATATGGCGTTATCGACCATTTCAGCCGTGATCGCCTGGCGTCGCCGCCCCAGCGCCGTCAGCACAATATCAGCCTCGGCCAAAAGCGTCGCAAGATCTTCAAACAGGCTGGTGTGGCAATCCAGACGCTGAGCTGCTTCCTCAGCACGGCGCTGCGTTGGATGGGTGGCGACAAGTTTGCTCAAGCCCACCGCCATCATATCGGTTGCGATAAGCTCGCCCATTTCACCGCCGCCAACCAACACCACCGTGCATTTATCAAGATCGCCATGCAGATCACCGGCAAGCTGTGTCGCCGCCGCCGCAATCGAAACCGGCCGCTCGCCTATAGCTGTTTCGTTACGCACTTTTTTGGCTGTGCTGTATGCCGCCTGCAGGATTGATTCAAGACCGCCTGAGGCCATCCCGACCTTCTTGGCGATACGATGGGCCGCCTTGACCTGTCCCAGCACCTGCGGCTCGCCAATAATCAGGCTGTCGAGAGATGAGGTCACGGCAAAGATTTGCCGTACCGCATCCTGATCCCAGTGAACATAGGTCTGTCCGTCCATTTCCGACGGGCCCAGTTCGCCGTGTTCGGCCAGAATTTCGATGATCAGGCGGGCTGTTTGTTCTTCACTAATAACCGGGGCTTTGCAAAACGCCTGGACCTCGACCCGGTCACACGTCGAGAGCACCAGGGCTTGTTCGATCCCGGCATTTTTCAGACGCTCAAGTATAAAGGGCGCAGCCGTGTCTTCGACAAACAGCCGGTCACGCATAATCATCGAACTGGAACGATGATTGGCGCCAACAACGAGCGCACGACCATCCAGCAAAAGAGGTGGGGTTGGGTTATCTGTCATGGCGTCGCTAACGATAGCCGGCCAGGTGGTCCTCCAACGAAGCCAGAGGCACCTCTACCTGATCACCTGTTTCCATATTTCGGACGGTGGCGACGTCCTTGGCCAGTTCGTCTTCGCCCAAAATAACACAGGCCGCCGCACCCACGCTATTTGCCCGCTTCATGCGTTTTTTCATATTTCCTGAATAACCCAGTTCGATGCTGAAGCCACCCTGGCGCAAACGTTGGGTCAGGCCCAGGGCCTTGATCTCGGCTTCTGCGCCAAGGGGAACCATAGCGATGGGACGGGCGCGGCCTTCCGGATCATCAATCATCATGGCCAGACGTTCGACACCGGCAGCCCAGCCAACACCCGGCGTTGGCGGTCCACCCATCTGCTTGATCAGGCCGTCATAACGCCCCCCCGCAACCAGCGCGCCCTGGGCACCCAGTTCGGTGGTGGTGAATTCAAAAGCCGTATGACAATAATAATCCAGGCCACGAACCAGCCTGGGGTTTAGGGTGTATTCAACCCGGGCCACATCGAGGCCCTGCTTGACTGTCTCGAAAAAATCACGGGAATAATCATTAAAGCTGTCGCTGATCAACGGCGCATTTTCGATAATCGCCCGATCACCCTGATCCTTTGAGTCGAGGATACGCAAGGGGTTGCGCTCAAGGCGGTCACGGCTGTCTTCGGAAAGTTCATCAAAATGACTGCGAAAGTAATCGACAAGCATGTCTCGATAAGCGGTACGGCTTTCGGTATCGCCAAGGGAATTCAGTTCAAGCAGCGTTTTATCCCTGACCCCGAGGGCTTCAAGATAGTGAGAACCCAGGGCGATAATTTCGATATCGGCCAGCGGCCCTTCAACGCCGAGAATTTCCGCGCCGGTTTGATGAAACTGACGCAGGCGGCCTTTCTGGGGGCGCTCATAGCGGAACATGGATCCCTGATAGGTAAATTTCAGAGGCAGTGACTGGGCCAACCCGCCGGAGATAAAGGCGCGCGCCACACCGGCCGTGTTTTCAGGCCGCAGGGTCAGCGAATCTCCACCCTTGTCTTCAAAGGTGTACATTTCCTTGGTCACAATGTCGGAGGTGTCGCCGAGGGTGCGGGCGAAAACTTCCGTACGTTCAAAAATCGGCGTCTCGATTTCATCAAAACCGTAGCGACCGGAAATGTCGCGCACGGTATCGATGACCTTACGATGGCGTAAGCTGTCTTCAGCTAACAGATCGTGGGTGCCGCGAACCGGCTGCAACGTCGACATCTTATTCTCGAAACTCCTTAACTTTTGGGCTTGTAGCGGCTTGTTATGTAATCGTCGATGATTTTCTTGAAATCTTCGGCTATGGCAGGGCCACGCAGGGTCATTTCCTTTTTGCCGTCAATAAATACAGGGGCCGCAGGCTCCTCACCCGTTCCTGGCAGACTGATACCAATATCGGCATGTTTGCTTTCCCCCGGGCCGTTCACGATACAGCCCATTACGGCAAGGTTCAAATCTTCAACGCCACTATACGCCTTTCGCCACTCGGGCATGGAAGTCCGAACATGGTCCTGAATTTGTTGAGTCAGTTCCTGAAATACCGTGCTGGTGGTGCGACCGCAGCCGGGGCACGCAATAACCATGGGTGAAAAGGAGCGCAATCCCATGGTTTGAAGCATTTCCTGTGCGACGATGACCTCCTGTGTGCGCTCACCGCCCGGTTCAGGGGTCAGGGATACGCGAATGGTATCGCCGATCCCATTTTGCAGCAAAATACCCATGGCGGCGCTTGAGGCAACGATGCCCTTGGAGCCCATGCCCGCTTCCGTCAAACCCAAATGCAGGGCGTAGTCGCAGCGCCCGGCCAACTCGGTATACACGGCGATCAAGTCCTGTACGCCGCTGACCTTGCACGACAAAATAATTTTATCAGCCCCCATGCCCAATGTTCCGGCACGTTCAGCACTATCAAGGGCGGAGCGGACAAGCGCTTCGCGGGTTACCAGGGCAGCCTCCAGCGGTTGCGTCCGCTTGCTGTTTTCATCCATCAGGGCGACGACCAGATCCTGATCCAGACTGCCCCAGTTGACGCCGATGCGGATCGGTCGGTCATATGTCAGGGCTGTTTCGATCATTGATGAGAACTGGCTGTCTTTTTTCCCTTTGAACCCGACATTTCCCGGGTTGATACGGTACTTGGACAAGGCTTCCGCGCAACCCGGATTGTCATCCAGCAAGGTGTGGCCGATGTAGTGAAAATCGCCAATCAACGGTACTGAGACGCCCCGTGCATCAAGCTTGTCGCGAATATGGGGAACAGCCTTGGCGGCTTCGTCGCGGTCTACGGTAAGACGCACCAATTCCGATCCGGCTTCGGCCAATGCCGCGATCTGGCTAACCGTAGCGTCTATATCGGCAGTGTCCGTGTTGGTCATCGACTGGACGATGATGGGGGCCTCGCCACCGACAGTAAGAGAACCAATTGGTACCGCAACGCTGGCGCGTCTGGACGGTTGGAGAACGTTAGACACCTGTTAAATCCCTGTAACCACTAATTTGCGGCGGAACCCTGGCGCAATAAATCCGGGTCCAGGGTCACATTACGCCGAACTTTACCGGCTTCGCCCAAATCCGGCACCTTTTCACCATCTACATAAATTTCCAATGCGCCGGCATTGCCCGTTAACAGGACCAGGCCCTGTTGATCAGGCACCCGGTAGCTGTCACCAGCCCTGAGCAAACGGGTCAACAACAGGCGATTGGCATTATTATCGCGAACCTGAATCCAGCTGTTCTTATGGGCCTTGACGAGAATCCGGGAATTGCCGTTCTCTTCGCCGTAGACCTGGGCATCTGGCGTCGTTGGTGTCTGGGTTGGTGCACTGGCGGTTTCTGTTACCGCAGGTGTTGGTTCCGGATCAGGTTCAGGCTCAGGCTCTGCAGCCGTTTCTTCCTCTACCGCCTCGGTACTGGGTTCGGGGGTTGCTTCGGCGACAGCCTGAACGACCTCAGTTGCTTCCGTCGTTTCAAGAACGACAGCCTGAACTGTTTCACCGGAAGTGGGCTCTGTCGGCGCCGATCTAACCACCGTCTCAACGTTCTCAAAGTCAGTCTCGACTTCAGCAACAGCCGCTTGTTGAACCTCTTCAACCTCCTCAACAACCTGAACAGATTGTTCGGTTTCTTCGCTTACATCGCTTGCTTCAGTTGCTTCAGTTGCTTCAGTTGCTTCAGTTGCTTCAGTTGTTTCGCTTGTTTCGCTTGCTTCGCTTGCTTCAGTTGCGGGTTCGGAAACGGGTTCAGGTTGTGCTTCCTCAACCGGTGTACTCGAAACCTCGGCAATTTCAGGAGCTTCTTTATCGGTTTCCTCGGGTGGTTGTTCGGCAGCCTCGGCAGGTTCTTCCGTCTGGGCCACTTCAGGGACAGGTTCGACGGGTTCAACCTTTATTTCTGGCTCTTCTGCCTGTTTTTGTTCGCTTAAGCGGTCGGGAACCTGCGTCACCAGACCGGCCAGGAAGCCATCTTTGGCCGTGCTCACATACCAAACGCCGTAGGTCAAAAGGGCGATGACAACACCAACGAAGACAATGGCGCCGCCGGGAATGCTCGATTCAGGGATCGGCACCGGGAATACAAGTTTGGTGTCTCCCGCCTCGCCGGTACTTTCAACCTTGTAGCGGCGAACCACCTCATCACTGTCGAGGCCCATATAGTCGGCGTAGGAACGAATAAACCCAATCGCATAGGCAGGGCCCGGTAATTCCTCGTAACGACTGGCCTCAATGGCTTCAAGGTAAATAAAGCGGATATGAAGGGTTTCAGCGACGTAACGCAGATCATCGCCCAGCCTGAGCCGTGATGCCTTCAAAAGAGCGCCAACACCGCCAATGTTATCTCTGTCGTCTTCCTGAGTTTCGTTGTTAGGTTCCGTAGAGGCCATTTCCAATTCCCAAAGAAAGCCTGTAATGGGCTTTCCTGAATTCTTGCGATGCTGGAAACGAAAAAGGATTGTGGATGCCCAGCCTTGATTATCCGTCCAACCGATGCCGTAAATGAAAGCGGCGGAATTAAACGTATTCTGACGAAATATTGAGAATTTTCAAGCGCTAAACAGTAATGCCATGATCCTTGGCAAAGGCGCGAAGATTGCCGCGAAGACTGTGTTGGGACAAGTTGTACAGGGTATCCATGTATTGCGATAGGGGCTCCACCTCCAGGCTTCGGATCATCGCCTTAACCGGCCCAATGGCGTTTGGCTGCATGGAAATATTGCGAAACCCGATACCGATTAACGCCATGGCATCAAGGGGGCTGGCCGCCATTTCCCCACACAGGCTTAAAGGCACCTGGGCTTCATTGCAGCGGAAAACCACGTCTTGCAACAGCGACATCACCGGTGGGGAAAGCATGTCGTAACGTTCAGACAGGCGGGAATTACCCCGATCGGCGGCAAACAGAAACTGGTATAAATCGTTGCTGCCAACCGAAATAAAGTCGACTCGTTCCAGCAAAGACGGCAACTGGAATAAAAGCGAGGGCACTTCCAGCATCACCCCGGCACTGATCGAGGTCGGCATCTCGGCGCCATGTTCTTTTTCGCGTTCCAGTTCAAGATCGAGCAGGGCCCGTGCCTGATCAAATTCGGGTACTTCGGCAATCATCGGGAACATCACCGACAGATCCCTTCCACTTGCTGCCTGAATAAGCGCGCGCAACTGCTGGCGTAGCAACATAGGCCGATCAAAAGAAATCCGAATGGCCCGCCAACCCATGGCTGGGTTTTCTTCGTCCTGGGCATCCCAATAGGGTAGTATTTTATCGCCCCCCACATCCAGGGTGCGGAAGACAACCGGTTTACCATCGGTTTGTTCAAGCACCTTGGCGTAAATATTGCGCTGATCGTCAACGCCGGGAAAATCCGATCTGACCATGAACGGCACTTCCGTGCGGTAAAGCCCGACCCCGTCAGCCCCCATGTCATGCAGATGCGGTAAATCAATCAGAAGCCCGGCATTGATGTTCAGGTTGATGCGCACCCCATCGCGGGTAACACTTTCCAGGTCACGTAGCTGAGCATAGGACGCCTTGCGTTCAGCCCGTACCCGGGCGCTGTTTTTAAAGCGCTGGCGCACTTCTTCGCCGGGGCGAACAAAAACCTGGGCATTGGTGCCATCGACGATAACCGGTTCGCCGGTTTCGATCATATCGAGGACACCGCGCGCCTGACCGACGACCGGAATATCAAGGGCGCGGGCGACAATCGACACATGGGCCGTCGCAGAACCTTCCTCGAGCACCAGTCCATCCAGCTTTGATCTGTCATAGTCGAGCAGTTGCGCCGGTCCCATATTACGGGCGATCAGGATAACGCTGTCGGCATTCTTCACAGTTTCATCATCAGGCATGGCCCCATTGCTGCCATTTGCGCCGACTAAATGCTGGAGCAGACGGGTCCCCAGGTCTTCCAGATCATGGACCCTTTCACGCAAATAAGGATCGGTAACCTGGTTCATTTTGGCGCGGATGTCGTTGTGGACTTTCTGAACCGCCGCCTCCGCCGTCAGACCACTTGAAACAGCCTCATCAATACGGGCGAACCAACCGGCGTCCTCGGCAATCATCCGGTAAGATTCAAGAATTTCACGGTGTTCCCCCGCACCTGCCAGATCGGAATGCTCCATCATGTCATCCAGGGCGCCATGCATTTCCGAAACGGCATTGCGCAGGCGTTGATGTTCATGGTCGACATCTTCGGCGACCATTTGACTGATATGAAACTGCGGCTCGTGCAAGACGGCGACACCAACGCCAAGACCGGGGTTCAGGGTGATGCCCTCAAGACGCAGTGGCAACAAGGCATTACCATCGGCAGGCATTAACTCATCGCGACTGATCAGGTCACCGCCACCAACCAGTTCGGCCAGCACCATCGCGACGGTTTGCAGGATTTCGACTTCCTCGTCACTGTAATTACGGCGGGTCCGGTTCTGTACAGCAATGACACCAACAACCCGGCCACCACGTAAAATCGGCACACCCATTAGGGAATGGTACAGTTCCTCGCCAGTTTCCGGGCGGAAAACAAAGTCAGAATGGGTTTGGGCATCGGCAAGGGCAAACGGGCGGGCCTGAGCGGCGATCAGACCGATCAGGCCCTCACCGACGCGAAGCCGGGTGTTATGCACAGCAGAGGCATTGAGGCCCTTGGTGCCGAACAGTTCCAGCACTTCACCGGCGCGCATGACGTAAACCGAACACACCTCGGCGACCATGTCCGCGGCGATAATCAGGACAATTTCATCGAGTTGTTGCTGCGCCGCACCCGAACCGGCCATGACATCGCGCACCCGCGACAGCAAGCGGCGCGACACTGGCGACATCTGGGAACCTGGGTTT
Source organism: Rhodospirillaceae bacterium (assembly GCA_018662005.1). Taxonomy (NCBI): domain Bacteria; kingdom Pseudomonadati; phylum Pseudomonadota; class Alphaproteobacteria; order Rhodospirillales; family Rhodospirillaceae; species Rhodospirillaceae bacterium. The sequence goes on from JABJHA010000014.1 coordinate 33,093, forward strand.
TGTGGTGTTGTCATAACAAAGAGATAAGGCAGCAACCTTTAAACTTCAAAGGGATGCCCTTATTTGCTTTCCCTTGCTTCCAGGCAATGAACGGCTTGCGCGACCAAGTCCTGAATAATTTGCCGGGTCGATTGTTCTTCCGAAACCATGCCGACGCTTTGACCCGCCATCATGGAGCCGTTTTCAACATCGCCGTCAATGGCGGCGCGTTTAAGGGCACCGGCCCAGAAATGCTCAATTTCCAACTGCGCATCTTTCAATTCAACCTCGCCCTTCTCAACCCGCGCGGCAGCTTCACGCTGGGCTTCGTTGAAACGCTTGGTGCCTTCGTTGATCAGGGCACGAACCGGGATCACAGGGAATTTTGGATCGACCTGAACGGTGGTCAGCGCGTCACGGGCGTTGGCGCGGATAAAGGCTTTCTTGAAATCCGCATGGGCAACACACTCTTCAGCACAAACGAAGCGGGTGCCCAACTGGCATCCGGAAGCGCCCATTTCAAGATAAGAGACAATAGCCTCGCCGCGGCCGATACCACCGGCGATAAAGACCGGAACATCGGCAATATGGGGAAGGATTTCCTGGGCCAGAACACTTGTTGCAACGGGGCCGATATGGCCACCGGCCTCTGCACCTTCAATAACCAGTGCGTCAGCGCCGTTTCTTATCAACCTTTTGGCAATCGCCAGGGCCGGGGCAAAGCAAATGACCTTGATACCCGCTTCCTTCAACTTGGCAATGGACGCGGCAGCAGGCAAACCACCGGCCAGCACGACATGAGAAACGCCCCCCTCGATACAAACATCAATAAGCCCATCAAGTTCAGGATGCATGGTGATCAGGTTGACGCCAAAAGGCTTGTCAGTCATTTCCTGTGTCGCCGCAATTTCCGGGCCCAGCAAGTCAGGAGTCATGGCGCCACAAGCAATAACGCCAAAACCACCAGCGTTGGAAATCGCCGAAACCAGATTACGTTCTGACAACCACGACATGGCGCCGCCCATAATGGCATGGGGGCAGCCAAGAAATTCCGTTCCGCGCGCCCACAGGGCTTTAAGCTTTTGATCGGGGGTTTTCACTGACATCAGATTACTCGGCATCCAGGCCATAAACCGTATGCAGAGCACGAACGGCGCGTTCGGTGAACTCTTCGGCGATCAGGACACTGACCTTGATTTCCGATGTCGAAATGACCTGAATGTTGATGCCTTCATCGGCCAGCGACTTGAACATGCGCTGGGCAACACCGGCGTGAGAGCGCATGCCGACACCGATCACCGAAACCTTGACCACATCAGAATCACTGGCCAGATCCTGATAACCCAGGTCGTCTTTATTTTGCTTTATTATGTCGACGGCGCGTTCAAGATCGCTGCGGGTGACGGTAAAGGTCAAGTCCGTCGCCTTGCCATCGTCCGATACGTTCTGGACGATCATATCCACGTTGACGCTCGCGTCAGCCAGGGGGCCAAAAATGCGGGCGGCAACGCCGGGACGATCGGCGACTTTGACGAGGGTGATCTTGGCCTCGTCACGAGAGTAGGCAATTCCGCTGACTAATTCATGTTCCACGACTTCATCCTCATCAACGACAAGTGTTCCGGGTTTATTGGTAAACGATGACAGCACCTGCAGGCGCACGGCATGTTTCATCGCCATTTCGACGGCACGGGTTTGCAGCACTTTGGCCCCGACCGATGCCATCTCCAACATTTCTTCGTAAGTGATTTTATCCAGTTTGTGGGCCTTGGCGACAATTCTGGGATCTGCTGTATAGATGCCTTCAACATCGGTGTAGATATCGCAGCGGTCAGCCTCAAGTGCTGCGGCCAGACCAACGGCGGAGGTATCGGAGCCGCCGCGTCCCAGTGTCGAAATGCGGCCATCAGGGGCGACGCCCTGAAAACCGGGGACAATGACAACCTCACCCTGTTTCATACAGGCAATCAGATCACCGCCTTCAATCGATGATATGCGCGCCTTGGCGTGGGCGCTATCGGTATGGACGGGGATTTGCCAACCCTGCCACGAACGGGCCTTAACACCCAGTTCCTGCAAGGCAAGCGCCAGCAAGCCCGAGGTTACCTGCTCGCCCGATGAAACCACCACGTCGTATTCACGGGCGTCATAAAGGGGGGATATTTCCTCAACATAGCCAACCAGACGGTTGGTCACCCCCGACATTGCCGAGACCACCACCGCGATTTCATTACCGGCGGAGGCTTCGGCTTTGACGCGTACGGCAACCGCCTTGATACGATCAAGGTCGCCGACAGATGTACCACCAAATTTTAAAACCAGACGCGCCATATCAACCTTCAAAATTAACCGCCGAAACGCCGCCGAAAATCTGCTAAAATGATCAAGGGACTTGCCCAGAGGCGACGGGCGCGTATACATACTCTAAATCGCCAAATTGAAGCAACCCTGCCACGTAACAAGTGACTATGGAAACTGACAGCAAATCAACGACCGCATCGCCCGAGGAAGTCGCACGTTTTACCGCCATGGCTGAAACCTGGTGGGATGCAAACGGCAAGTTTAGGCCCCTGCACCAGATCAACCCGGTGAGGATTGCCTATATCCGCGATTTTGTTTGCGCCCATTTCAACCGTGACCCCATGGAAAAAGAGCCGTTTAAGGGGCTGGAACTAATCGATATTGGCTGCGGTGGCGGTCTGCTTTGCGAACCCATGGCCCGGTTGGGTGCCAACGTCAGCGGCATTGACGCCGGCGACAAAAACATCGCCATTGCCAGCCTCCATGCGCAGCAAGGCGATCTGGACATCAATTACCGTCAGCAATTGCCCGAAGAGCTTGTAAAATCCGGGAAAACCTTTGATGTGGTTCTCAACATGGAAGTTATCGAGCACGTCGCCGACGTCGATGCTTTCCTCGCGGCAAGCGCCGCCCTGGTCAAGCCGGGCGGGGTGATGGTGCTATCAACCCTGAACCGAACCCTGAAAGCCTTTGCACTGGCCAAGGTCGGTGCTGAATACATTATGCGCTGGCTACCCACAGGCACCCACGACTGGCGCAAGTTTGTGAAGCCGTCAGAACTGGCCCGGGGTCTCAAGACCAACGGTGTCGAGGTCAGTGATATTCAAGGTATGGTTTACAGCCCGTTTCAGGACACTTGGTCCTTGTCCAAAGACCTGGATGTCAATTATCTGGTTAGTGCCGCGAAGCGCTTATGATCACATATTGCGCACTGGCAGAAATTTCATGAGCCGCCTCGATAGCGTTATTCGCCGCCTCACCGCCCAACGCATTTGCCTGGGTCATGTCGCCGATTTGATCGCCTCTGTTCCCGGCCCGGTGCTTGAGCTTGGGCTGGGCAACGGGCGGACCTATGACCATCTGCGCGAGATTCTGCCAGAGCGTGAAATATTCGCCTTCGATGCCCAGGTTACGGCGCATCCAAAAAGCACGCCCGACGACGACCATTTAATACTCGGTGATTTTTCCAGCACGCTTCCCAACGCATTAAGTTTTATGGGAGCCCCGGCAGCCCTTGCCCATGCCGACTTTGGCTCCACCGGCGATGAGGCCGTCAACAAGGCGACATCGGCCTTCCTGTCACAGGTCTTGCAGAAACTGATGGCCCCGGGTGGAGTGATCGTCTCTGACCAGGTGCTTGAACTGGATGGCTGGTCAATCCAGCCTCTGCCCGAAGGGGTTCTCGAAGACCGCTACTTCATCCTTCGCGCCTGAAAATTCGCAATAAGGTATTAGTCGTTGCGGCGCGGGCGGCGCGGGCGAAAGGGCAGGCGGGAGAATTCTATGCCTTCTTCGTCAAGTTCTTCGGCTTCCTGGTCGGTGGTGGTGCCGTAGATGTCGCGTTCCTCGGCATCGCCGTAATGAATGGCGCGTGCCTCATCGGCGAATTCTTCACCGACGAATTCACTGTTTTCTTCGATCACATCGCGCAATTTACCGGCCGCATTGAGAATTTGCTCGGCCACTTCCCTGGCCCGCTTTTCGGGATCATTTCCGGAAGGTTTATCAGTAGTCGAGATATTGGGCGCCATCAGTGCCTTGGTAATTTCGATATCGCCGCACACCGGGCAATCCACATCACCACGCTTGCACTGCTCGTCAAACGAAGCACTGGAACGAAACCAGGCCTCGAATTCATGCTTGCGTGAGCATTTAAGCTGAAAGTGAATCATTTATCTTGCCGCCCATAAAAGGATATTGTTCGGGAACCATAGTACCCTCAACAAGACAATAGAGGAAGACCACTTAACAAATGGCAAATAATTCTGATCCCTCTGGCCCACCGCGCCACCTGCGCATAACCGACCCGTCGCCCTGGGTTGTCCGCTTTGCACCGCTTATCAAGGTCGGCGGCACCGCCCTCGACCTGGCCTGCGGCGGTGGTCGTCATACACGACACCTGCTGGGCCTTGGCCATAAAGTGGTGGCCCTTGATCGTTCGACCGAAGCACTGGAGGATCTGGCTGGAAATCCGGATTGTCAGATTATCAACGCTGACCTTGAACAGGATGCCCCGGTTTTCCAGAAGCCCGGAGAGTTAGCCGGGCGCACGTTTGATGGCGTTATTGTCGTCAATTACTTGTACCGACCGTTGCTGGCATCTCTGCTTGAGGCATTGGCCCCCGGTGGGGTCCTGATATACGAAACCTTCGCCCGTGGAAATGAACGCTTCACCCGTCCACGCAATCCCGATCATCTTTTGAAAAGTGGTGAATTGCTGGCGTTGACCGAAGGTGCTCTTCAGGTCGTCGCTTATGAGCACGGCATTGTCGAAAAGGGGCCGTTGCCAGGGGTCATCCAGCGGTTGTGCGCGGTCAAGGCCTGTGGGCCAAGCCACCGTGATGATGCAGAACCCGAACCCCTGCGCGTGCATCCTGAAACTGCCGACTAACTTTTGCTTACAGAAACATCCCGGTCATGGGTAAGAGCCGGGATTTTACTGCGCGCCTCATCCACCCTGGCAAGATCAATGTCGGCGATAATAAAGCCCGTTTCCTCGCCACCATCGGCCAGTACCTGCCCCCAAGGATCGATAATCAGCGAATGGCCAAAGGTCTTCCGCTCGCCGGGATGATCCCCGCATTGCGCCGGGGCGATAATGTAGCAGCCTGTCTCGATGGCGCGGGCCCTAAGCAAGACATGCCAATGGGCTTCGCCGCTGACCCGGGTAAAGGCGGAAGGTACCGAAATCATCGCCGCACCGGCCTGGGCCAGGGCGCGGTACAAATAGGCAAAGCGCAAATCGTAACAAATCGTCATGCCGAGCGGCGCCCAGGGCGTTTCGGCCAGGACAGACTCCCCACCGGCATTATAATGATTGGATTCCCGGTGGGTTTCAGCGCCGCCCAAATTAACGTCAAACATGTGGACTTTGTCATAACGGGCGCGCACGGCCCCGTCCGCGTCAAGAAGCAACGAGCGATTGGCCATCTTTTCGCTGCCGGGCACATCGACCAGTATTGATCCAATCAGCACCCAGGCTCCGGTTTCACGGGCCAGATCGGCAAAGGCCAACAATGCCTGATTGCCTTCTTCGGGCTGGATGTTGGCTTTTAGAAAGGCCCGGTCCGGGGCCATGATATTAACGGTTTCAGGCAGCGCGATCAGATCGGCACCGGCGGCGCTGGCTTGTCGGGCAAGGTCGATCGCGGTAGCCAGATTGGCGGTCACGTCGGAACCTGAATTGGTTTGAATACAGGCGACCTTGAATGGGTTGCTCACGAAGCAATGCCGAGCATTGGATCGAGTTCGTCATCAAGATCCAGTTCGATCAGATCGTCACTGCCGCCGACGCATTTACCGTCGATAAAAACCTGCGGCACCGAGGTCTTGCCACCGGCGCGCTCGGTCATCTCCGTGCGTTTTGCCCGGTCAAAAGTAACATCGTACTCGACAAACTTGACGCCCTTATTGCCCAGCAGGTGCTTGGCGCGGTGCGAGTAACCGCAAAGAGCGGACGTATAAATTTCAACTTCGGCCACGTTTCTTAATCTCCGTCATACTATCTGGTCAATTTGTTAAACCCTTATATATGACATCTCCCGCCCAATACAAGGTCGCCATAAAGACCGCTGTAACCCTTGCCCGCCAAGGACTACGCCGACTACGCCAACAGCAAACCTAACGATGTCCGTTATCAAGAGAATGACCCGATTGAAACATTTAAAACACCCCCTAGCCCTACGCTGCTGTGGCTTTGTCGATAACCAGGTCCACCAGGGGGAGTTCAATCCAGAATGTGGCTCCCTTGCCCACTTCGCTTTCCACACCGATCGCGCCGCTCATACGCTCTATCAGGTCTTTGCTAACAACCAGACCGATGCCGGTTCCTTCGACCCCAGAAGTCTCGGCTCCCAGGCGACTGAAAGGTTTAAACAGTTCCTTTTGCTTGTCCTCGTGGATTCCTTCGCCTGTGTCGGTCACTGCGATGCGCAACATTTTGTCGGCGACTTTTTCGATAGTGATGGATACCGTACCGTTCTTCCGGTTGTACTTGACGGCGTTGGACATCAGATTGAGCAGCACCTGCTTGAAGCGGGTGTGATCGGCGCGAACCATGGGTACTTCCATTGCCTCTTCAGGCACGGAAACATTGATGCCATGTTCCTCGGCCAGTGTTGTTATCAGCAGCAGACATTCGTTGAGAATTTCCGTTGGTGAAAAATCCTCGATGACAAGTTCCACCTTGCCAGCCTCGATCTTAGCCAGATCGAGAACATCGTCGATCAGTTTGAGCAAGTGCTGGCCGCCCGTGAGGATATGACCGACGCTCTCTTCTTGCGATTTGCTAAGTGGCTCTTTGGGGTTGTACTTCAGCATTTGAGCGAAGCCGAGAACAGCGTTCATTGGCGTCCGCAGTTCATGGCTCATGGAAGACAGGAATTCGGACTTGGCCATGTTCGCCTTTTCGGCTTCTTCCTTGCTAACCTGCAGTTCATTCTCTTTTCTCTTGATCATTTCCAAATTTACACAAGCCCATTGAAGCATCCGGTTAAAGGCTCGAATGACATCCCCCCACTCATCGGATCTTTGTGATTCTAGATAGTAATTTTCGGGGTTGTTTGGATCGGAACCGACGGCCCTCAATCGAACACCAAGGCTAATGAGTGGTGTGAAGACCATCCGATTCAGAACGAGCATCGTTACGAACGTTACAAAGACAGAAATCAGAAGAACAAGGCCTGCAATCCGCCACACAAAGGCTACGATTTGAGCGTCGATTTCACTTGTGTCAATTCTGGATAAAACCAGATAGGGCGTTTGAACGCGCTGTGTCGGCCAAAGAACATCCAATCGGGTATTGTCATTTGATCTTCGCCGGATTGACTGGCTGGGATTTTCGATTGCCTTATCAAATAAACCGGGAGATTCTCCGAATCTGGTTAGTTCCTTTCCAGTTTGATCAAATATCCTTGCGCCAACCAAAACCGACCCATCCCGCAGCGATTTAAAGATGTCGGAAAATTGTGTATCCAGGGTGCCTTTGGAATCAACGGACCTGAGGATCGACCGCATCACCACCACGGCTTCCCTTTCCACTTCCAGGAGACGGTCTCTTTCGTAGTTCTTTACCGAGAAAAACAGGATTCCGCCTTCGATCACGAGGATCGAAAAAAATACCGCAACGGTAATCCTTTTACAGAGGCGGCATCCAAAGGCGCTTCTCAAGTGATCCCAAACGTCGTTGATAAACAGTATTTTTTTTGGAGATGTATCCATCATACGTGCAAAAAGTTTCACCACTATGCCTTTGTCTCTTAACATTAAAATTAGTTTGGAACGCTCGTTCAGTTATTATTTGACCTTACTATCGGCACGGATTGCCCACAAGTGAAACAGTGAGATATGAAGTTCACATGGTTGTGATTTCTGATTAACAGCTAAGGTCTGGAAACGGCAATGAACCGACGGTAATAACACCACCAGGTTTGGACTACTCAGCGAACGTAGAATGCCAATGTTGCGGAATTTATGGGACTAAAATGACCGAACACGATACCGATATTGCCGTAATCGGCGCTGGAATAATTGGCATTGCGACGGCCTATTTTCTTAAAAAAGCAGATCCCCGCCTGAAAGTGACCCTCATCGATCAGGGACAACCGATGGCCTTTACGTCCGCGCAATCGGGCGAAAACTATCGTAACTGGTGGCCACATCCGCTGATCAAGCGTTTCACCGACCACAGCATCGATTTGATGGAGGCCATTGCCGGGGAAACAGATAACCGCATTAATATGACCCGTAGCGGTTACGTGTTGGCGACCCGGATGCTGGATGTTGACAGTCTGGCAAGTGCACTGTTTGCCGGATATGGCGACGATCCCGACAACAATATCCGCATTCATTATGACAGCACCTCGGCAACCTACGCACCGGCTGGTTTTGAACAGTGGCAAGCCGCACCATCCGGCGTCGATATGCTGTGCGGGGAAGCCCTGATCAAGAAACATTACCCCTGGTATGGCGCTGATTTGCGTACCCTTGTCCACATCCGCCGCGCCGGCATGATTGACAGTCAGCAAATGGGCCAGTTCATGCTTGAGCAATTTCGCCAGTGGGGTGGAAAGCGCATCCAGGCCCAACTGACAGGGGTTGAAGTAAAACGGGGATTTATCCTGATTTTTAATGATGGCGAAGAAAAACTTCATACCGCCAAGGCCGTCAATGCGACCGGGCCGTTCCTCAACGATGTTGCCAATCTTTTCGGGGTAGACTTACCCGTCCACAATGTCCTGCAACAGAAAATTGCCTTTGAAGATGTCGCTGGCGCCATCCCCCGGCAAATGCCGTTTTCCATCGACCTGGACAGCCAATCAATCGATTGGGGTGAGGAGGAGCGAGAGCTTCTGCTTGCCGACCCTGATCATGCCTGGATGGCCCGGGAAATGCCGGGAGCCATCCACTGTCGACCCGATGGCGGGGAAAAAGGTAACTGGGTCAAACTGGGTTGGGCCTATAACGAAACACCGACGCAGGCGCATTTCGAGCCACAGTTCGATGATCATTTTCCGGAACTTGTGCTGCGCGGTGCTTCACGGCTCAACCCGTCACTGAAATCCTATTTCGAGCGCCTGCCGCGCAACCGCACTCATTACGGCGGCTACTACACAATGACCCGGGAAAACTGGCCATTGATCGGACCGATGGGTGTCGAGGGCACCTATGTGGTCGGTGCCATGTCCGGCTTCGGGACAATGACCGCCTGCGCCAGCGGCGAGCTTTGCGCTGATTGGGTTCTGGATGGCGACTTGCCCGCCTACGCCGAACAGCTCAGCCTGCGCCGCTATCAGGATGCCCCGCTGATGGCCGAACTGAACGCCCGACAAGACCGCGGTTTGTTGTAGGTCTTATAAGGGGAACGGCCTTAAAACCCGGCCCAACGTCAACACATCAACGGCCTCTGCCCCGGCCCCCAGCAGAGCGCGGGTCACGGCGGACGCCGTCGCCCCCGTCGTCAGCACATCATCAACAAGGACAACCCGCTTGCCCGAAATATTGGGTATATATTTTTCGCGAACCTGAAAAGCGCCCCGTACATTGCGTTTTCTTGCCGACGGACTGAACCGCCCTTGTGATGGCGTCGCCCGCTTGCGAACCAGTAAATCGGGGATGGCTGGAACAGCGCTTATCTGGCTGAGACGCTGACCCAGCAACGCCGCCTGATTATAGCGCCGCTTGAACAGGCGGCTCCAATGCAGCGGCACGGGGGTGATCAAATCGGCATTTTCCAATACGTCAGCCCCTGCCCTTGCCATCCAGCGGGCAAAGGCGGAGGCGGCTTCGGTCCTGTCTGCGTGCTTGAAAGTCAGGATAAATGGGCTTGAGGCATCATCGTAAGCGAGCACTGCACGGGCCCGCTCGAAAACCGGCCGCTTCCTGACACAGGAACCACAAAGATGACCATCAGAATAATCGTTCCCCTGTGCGGCGAATTCAAATGGCAGACCACAGATTGCACAATGGGGCTGACTGATAAAGGTGACATCCTGCCAGCAATCCAGACACAATGCGCCCTGTTCTTCGACCAGGGTTCCACAACTTAAACATTGCGGCGGCAAAAGCACGTCCAGGGCCCGCCTGCCAAAATGGCGCAGGGGTGCTGTGAATGTGGCTTTTGTCCGGGGCTCTGCCTGTGTCATAAAGTGATCATGTCTGAATCCATGACCGTGTTCAATCGCCAGCTTGTCGCCCGCCACCGCGACCGGGCAGCAGCAACCCTGGACGACCACGATTTCCTGTTTCAGGAAACAGGCGAGCGTTTGTGTGATCGTCTCGACGATGTTCACAGGAAATTCCCGGTCGCCCTCGATCTGGGATGCAGAACCGGCACCCTGGGTCGCACGCTGGCCGGGCGTGGCGGCATTGAGGAGCTCATTGTCTGCGATCTTTCACAACCTATGACCGAGCGTGCCGGCCCCCGGGGAGTTGTTGCCGACGAGGAATATCTGCCCTTTGCACCCAAGGCCTTCGATTTGATTTTGAGCAACCTCAGCTTGCACTGGGTCAACGATTTGCCCGGCGCCCTGACCCAGATCCGTCGCTGCCTGAAGCCGGGCGGTTTGTTCCTGGCCACGATGCTGGGCGGCGATACCTTAAGCGAGCTGCGCCAGTCCCTGGCCAAAGCCGAAGCCGCCATCGATGGTGGCTTAAGTCCCCGCATTTCACCCTTCGCCGACGTCAAGGATGCCGGTAACCTTCTCGCACGGGCCGGTTTCACCATTCCTGTCGCCGATCAGGAAGCCATCACTGTTTCCTACCCTGACCCCTTCAAACTGATGGCCGACCTTCGCGGCATGGGTGAAGGCAACGCCGTCATGGAGGCCCGCAAGGGCCTGACCAGCCGGACCATGATGATGGAAGCGGCCCGATATTACAGTGAAGACTTTGCTACAGATGACGAACGCATCCCGGCAACCTTTCAGGTCATCACCCTGAGCGCTTGGGCCGAAGATAAGAATAATGATAGTGTTTAGCTAACAATCAACAGGGAGGAACAACCAATGTTTTTTAACATCAAAAAAGTGATCGTCACCTTCAGTGGCATTCTCGCCATTGCCGCCCTCACCGCCTGCTCGCCGGAAGTTGGCTCTAAAGAGTGGTGTGAGGATTTAAAAGAAAAGCCAAAAGGTGACTGGTCCAGCAATGAAGCAGCCGACTTTGCTAAAAATTGTGTTTTCTAGCGTGCTTTAAAACACAACAATGAAATTTCCTGACCCCCTGATCGCTGGCCGCCTGGTCAAGCGCTACAAGCGCTTTCTTGCCGATGTGGAACTTGAAGACGGTACAATTGTCACCGCCCATTGCGCCAATTCCGGCTCCATGTTGAGTGTTAAGGAGCCGGGTTCGGAAGTCTGGTTGTCACCGGCCAGAAATCCGGAACGCAAGTTGCGCTACACATGGGAGTTGATAAAAATCGGCAAAACCTTTGTCGGCATCAACACCGCCCTGCCAAATGGCATTGTCGAAGAAGCCATCAAAGAAAATAAAATCCCCGAACTCGCCGGTTACGCAAGTCTGCGCCGGGAAGTTAAATACGGCAAGAACTCGCGCATTGACCTGTTGCTCGAGGACCCGGCGCGCCCCATATGTTATGTCGAGGTCAAAAATGTTACCTTAAGACGCGGATTGAAAAAGGGTGACCCGGTTGAATTCCCCGATTCTGTGACGACACGGGGAGCAAAACATCTGGTTGAACTGGCCGATATGGTGAAACAGGGCCACCGTTCGGTTATGATGTATCTGGTCCAGCGTCAGGATGGGGATACTTTCACCATTGCCGGGGATATCGACCCCGACTATAAAGCCGGGCTCGATACGGCAATAGCGGCGGGTGTTGAGGTATTGTGTTATCAATGCGCCCTGAACACCAAGGGGATTAAAGTCTCGAAACCCCTAAAACTGGCCCTTTAAGTTTAAGAGTTTAAGAATGAACGATCAGTTACACAAAGATGCTGTCTATCCTGAAGAGCGCTCCATAAAGATTCACACGGCGCGTGATTTTGAAGGTATGCGCAAGGCCGGCCGTCTGGCCGCCGAAACGCTCGACATGCTCGTTCCCCTGGTCAAACCCGGCATGAAGACCGAAGAAATCAATACCCTTGTCCACAACTACACCCTTGATCACGGTGGCACACCGGCGCCGTTGGGTTATCGTGGTTTTCCCAAATCCGTCTGCACGTCGATCAACCACGTTGTCTGCCACGGAATTCCCGGCGATAAAAAGTTAAATGAGGGGGATGTCGTCAACATCGACGTCACCACCATTCTTGATGGCTGGTTTGGCGACACCAGCCGCATGTTTTATGTTGGCGATGTGGGGATCAAGGCGCAGAAGCTGGTGGAAACCACTTATGAAGCCCTGTGGCGCGGCATCAATGTTGTTCGCCCCGGCGCCACCACCGGTGACATCGGCTACGCCATTCAGGAATTTGCCGAAGCCAAACGTTATTCGGTTGTACGCGATTTTTGCGGCCATGGCCTGGGCCGGGTTTTCCATGACGCCCCCAACATCATGCATTTCGGCAAACCCGGCGTCGGCACGACCCTGAAGACGGGTATGTTCTTTACCATCGAGCCAATGATCAATATTGGTGGCTACGATGTGAAGGTTAAATCCGATGGCTGGACAGCCGTTACCAAGGATCGCTCCCTTTCGGCCCAGTTTGAACATTCAATCGCCGTCACCGATGATGGTTTTGAAGTCTTCACCCGCTCCCCCGCCGGTTTAAACTGCCCGCCCTACGGGACATAATGACAAAAAAACCAGATCATAGCGGCCATCGTGAGCGCCTTCGTGGGCGCTTTATGAAAAGTGGTCGGGACAGTCTTGCCGACTATGAACTGCTTGAGCTGGTTTTGTTTCCGGCTTTGCCCAGACGTGACACCAAGCCGCTGGCGAAAGCCCTGCTCAAGAAATTTGGTTCATTTGCTGAAGTGATCAGTGCTGAGCCCCGGGAACTTCGCAGCATTGACGGCATTGGCGAGGCCGCTGTGGTCGCCTTGAAAACAGTTCAGGCGGCGGCCCTTAAACTTTCTCAAGGTGAAATCATGGACCGCCCGGTTCTGACATCATGGGATAAACTGATGAAATACTGCCGGGCCAGCATGGCTTACGAAAAGTCGGAACATTTCCGCATTTTGTTTCTCAACAAAAAAAATGTCCTGATCGCCGATGAAGTTCAACAACAAGGCACCGTCGACCATACCCCGGTTTATCCGCGCGAAGTGGTCAAGCGCGCACTCGAGCTTGGGGCAACGGCGATCATCATGGTCCACAACCACCCCAGCGGTGATGCATCGCCCTCAAAGGCCGACATCGAGATGACCATGGAAGTGAAGGAAGCAGGCGAGAGACTGGGAATCATGTTGCACGATCATGTGATTGTTTCCAAAAGCGGCAATAACTCATTTAAAACCATGGGATTGCTTTAATTGAGCCAGCCGTTTTCCCTGATCCGGGTTTTTGTTCCTTTCGCGCTGGGTTACTTCCTGTCCTATCTGTACAGGGTGGTCAACGCGGTGATCGCACCTGATCTGATATCCGAAATGGGCTTGGGGGCATCGGACCTGGGCTTGATGACGAGCGCCTATTTTCTAACTTTCGCACTGTTTCAATTGCCCCTTGGGATGCTTCTCGATCACTACGGGCCGCGAAAGACTGAGGCAATCTTGCTGTTGTTCGCGGCCACCGGCGCTTTCGTTTTCGCAGGCTCGACCAGCGCCTTAGGCCTTATTGCCGGTCGGGCCCTGATCGGGCTGGGGGTGTCATCCTGCCTGATGGCGGCGTTCAAGGCTTATTCCATATGGGTATCAAGGGAACGCCTGCCGCTGATTAACGGTTTCCATATGGCCGTAGGGGGACTGGGTGCACTGAGCGGTACCGTACCGGTCGAAGCGGCGCTGTCATATACGGACTGGCGCGGGGTTTTCCTGTTTCTGGGTTCGCTCACGGTGTTGGCGTCGGCGGTCATCTTTATTATCGTACCCAAGAGGAACGAGAGCGAGATCAAAGAAACATCGGGCGGTATGAAAAGTCAGTTAAACGGCGTCATCACTGTCTTCACCAGTCCCATGTTCTGGTGGGTCGCACCCTTCACCGTCGCCTCGCAAGCGGCGTTTCTGGCTACTCAAAGTCTATGGGCGGGCCCCTGGCTGCATGATGTTGGCGGCCTGGAGCGCGATCAGGTCGCCAGTCACTTGTTGCTGGTCGCAGCTTCCATGGTTGCCGGATTCGCCTCTTCGGGCGTTATCACAGACCGCTTGCGGCGTTTCGGCATCAAGCCGTTATCCATCGCCGTCGCTGGCATAAGTATTTTCATTATTGTTCAGTGCCTGATTACCTTCCGTCTTGTCGACGCGGCGCTGCCGTTGTGGATGATGTTTGGATTTTTCGGCACCACAGGCATCCTGCCTTATGCCGCCTTATCACAAAAATTTCCCCTGCATTTGTCCGGCCGGGTCACCACCGGGCTCAACCTTCTCGTCTTCGTCAGCGCCTTCGCCACCCAGTGGGCAACCGGCGCCATTATCGGCCTGTGGCCAAAAACCGCAGTCGGTGGCTACGACCCGGCAGGCTACCAGGCCGCTTTCGGTGTTATTATCGGATTTCAGGTTCTGGGACTTCTGTGGTTAATCGTTTTCGGCAAGGGCCGCCGCGAATTTGCGATAGCTCAACAGGACATTTGATACGATCACTACTTTTCATTCCGGCCCTGTTTCGCTATACCCCACCTATGGATTTTGCTTTTAATAGGAAGCCCCGCAATGATACCCCGCTACAGCCGCCCCAAGATGACCGCCATATGGGAACCTGCAAACAAGTTCCGTATCTGGTTTGAGATCGAGGCCCACGCGTGCGACGCACAGGCCGATCTTGGCGTTATTCCGGCGCAGGCGGCAAAGACTGTCTGGGAAAAAGGCGACAAGCCGTACACCCAGGATCGTATTGATCGCATCGATGAGATCGAACGCGAAACCCACCACGACGTCATCGCTTTCTTGAGCGAACTGGCCGAGCATGTCGGTGATGAGGCGCGCTTTATCCATCAGGGCATGACATCCTCCGATGTTCTTGATACCTGCCTGAGTGTGCAGATGACCCAAGCTGCCGATCTTATTCTTGAAGATATGGACGCCTTGCTGGTTGTTCTGGAGGCCCGCGCCCGCGAACATAAGGATGATGTCTGCATTGGCAGGTCCCATGGCATCCATGCCGAACCGACATCCTTTGGCATTAAACTGGCCGGTCATTACGCCGAATTCAAACGTGGCCGCGATCGCATGGCCATGGCCCGCGAAGACGTCGCCACCTGCGCCATTTCAGGGGCTGTCGGCACCTTTGCCAACATCGACCCGAAGGTCGAGGAACATGTCGCCGCCAAACTGGGCCTGAGGCCGGAACCGGTATCGACACAAGTTATCCCGCGCGACCGCCACGCCGCCTATTTTGCGGCGATGGGTATTATCGCCGGGGCCATAGAGCGACTGGCGACGGAAGTCAGGCATCTTCAGCGTTCGGAAGTCCGCGAGGCCCAGGAATACTTTGCGCCGGGCCAAAAAGGCTCAAGCGCCATGCCGCACAAGCGCAACCCGATTTTATCTGAGAACCTGACGGGTCTGGCCCGCATCGTTCGCGCCGCCGTCATCCCGGCAATGGAAAACATCACCCTTTGGCATGAACGCGACATTTCCCATTCGTCCGTCGAGCGCATGTTCGGACCCGACGCAACGGTAACACTGGATTTCGCCCTGGGCCGCCTGACCGGCATGATGGACAAGCTGGTGGTTTATCCAAAGACGATGATGGAAAACCTGATGCAGTTCGGTGGTTTGCATGACTCGCAACGGGTTTTACTGACCCTGACCCAACACGGGGTCAGTCGCGAGGACGCCTACGTCATCGTACAACGCAATGCCATGAAGGTATGGCGCAGTTACGGTATCGATCCGGATAATCCGGAAGGTACGGTTGAAGCATCTGCGGAAGACAAGCAGGCCGAAGAGCACGGAAATCGTTTCTTCTATTTCCTGTCAAAAGACGCCGACGTCGCCGAAGCACTTGGGGAAAGCGGCTTGAAAGAACTGTTTGACGTCGACTCGACGGCCTTCCACACGAAAAACGCCGACGCGATCTTCGCCCGGGTTTTCGGATCTTAAGAAATTCAGCCGCCGACGCGACCGTGATCACTGCCCAGCGGTTCGGAATAGCCTTCGGTGACTTCTTTTTCAGCGATCACTTGCAGGCGCTTGATTTCGGCACGGATAACATCATCGTCGATGTCCACACCACCATCGCTAAAGCTTTTCGATACCATGCGCACGACATCTTCGTGGCCAGCCTCTTCAAGGTCGGAAACCACGACTTTCTTGGCAAAAGCCTCGATATCGTCACCGCTTAGGCCCAGTTTTTCCGCTGCCCAGAACCCAAGCATCTTGTCGCGCCTGGCTTCAATCTTGAACCGGGTTTCCGCGTCATTCTTAAATTTGGCTTCTTCGCTGGAGCCACGATTCTTAAAGCTGTCGTTCATCGGTGTCGTCCTTGATTTTGGGTCATTTCCGGGACAATACGTGCCTAAGTCCTGTTTCGCAACGACTACTATCCATTTTTTGTGGGTATTTCGATAACAGCTACGAAATTACCTTACTTTCTATATATAATGCACAAATGTGCACTTTGGTAACCCTGCGCCGCCCGGACCATGATTGGCCATTGATTGTCGCCACCAATCGCGATGAAAAGATTGATCGCCCCTGGGCCCCACCGGGCCGTCACTGGCCGGACCGGGGTAACGTTATCGCTGGTCGGGACGAACTGGCAGGCGGCACCTGGCTGGGCGTCAATGATGATGGCGTCATCGCCGGGGTCCTCAATCGCACCGGCTCGCTGGGCCCCGATCCGGCATTTAGAAGTCGCGGCGAGTTGCCCCTTGAGGCACTTGATCACGCCGAGGCGGTGGCTGTCGCCGAAGCCTTGTTCGACCTTGACCCGAAAGCCTACCGTCCCTTCAATCTGTTCGTAGGCGACGCCCAGGAGGCGTTCTGGATATCCTCCCTGAATGAATATGGTGAGCCGGGTATGCGGCTGGGTGATATCCCGTCAGGCGTCTCGATGTTAACTGACAGCGACCTTAATGATGCCTTTTCACACCGGGTCATGCGCTACCTGCCACAGTTCCATGAAGCACCGGCACCCGAACCGGCAGAAGACGACTGGTCGACCTGGACTGAGATCCTTGCAAGAAAAGAATTTGAAGAAGACGCGGGCCAAAAGGGAGCCATGAATATTGATGGCGGTGACGGCTTTGGCACCGTTTGCTCATCAATCATCGCGATCCCTTCGATGGCCCTGGCGCCCCAAAAACCACGCTGGGTTTTCGCAGGCGGCGCCCCCGACAAGACCCCGTTCGAGGCGGTTCAACTTTGATCTTTCGGGGCCGTTGTTTTGTGTAGGGACTCCTGCTATATCAGGCTTTCAACTTAAAACGAGCCCGATTCTTTTTGGAAACCAGCCCCATGGCCCGACGCAGACAGTTATTCGAAGGCAAGGCAAAAGTCATTTTTGAAGGCCCTGAACCGGGCACCCTTGTGCAACACTTCAAGGACGACGCATCGGCCTTCCATGCCCGTAAAACCGGCACCATTACCGGTAAAGGGGTCATCAACAACCGGATTTCCGAGCACCTGATGATGAAACTCGGCGATATCGGTATCCCGACCCATTTCATGCGCCGCCTGAACATGCGCGAGCAACTTGTTCGCGAAGTCGAAATCATTCCGCTGGAGGTGGTCGTGCGCAATGTTGTCGCGGGCTCTCTGGTCAAGCGTTTCGGCCTGACCGAAGGCGCCACGCTGCCGCGTTCCATCGTCGAATATTATTACAAGTCAGGCGAACTGGGCGATCCCATGGTCAATGAAGAGCACATCACCGCCTTTGGCTGGGCCAGCCCACCCGAACTGGATGAAATCATGAGCCTGACATTAAGGATCAATGATTTTATGTCTGGCCTGTTCATGGGCATCGGCATCCGTCTGGTCGATTTCAGGCTTGAATTCGGCAGACTTTGGGAAGAAGACCAGATGCGCATCGTGCTGGCAGATGAAATCAGCCCGGACAACTGCCGCTTCTGGGATTCCAAAACCGATGAGAAAATGGACAAGGACCGCTTCCGCGAGGATATGGGCGGCGTCAAGGAAGCCTATCAGGAAGTCGCCCGACGCTTGGGAATTTTACCCGAAAGTGGCCCCGCTGACATGCGCGGACCGGAGTTAATGCAATGAAAGCCCTGATCCACGTCACCCTGAAGCCCGGTGTCCTTGACCCCCAGGGCAAGGCCGTACAACACGCACTGGGCTCGCTTGGATTTTCCGGTGTTGACGGTGTCCGCCAGGGCAAGTTCATCGAAATCGACCTGAGCGAAACCGACGCCGTCAGGGCCCGCGAAAATGTCGAGGCCATGTGCAAGCAACTGCTCGCCAATACGGTTATTGAAGATTATTCAATCGAGATTACGGAATAGGCCGCATGAAAACCTCCGTCATCGTCTTTCCCGGATCAAATTGTGACCGCGATGTTCAGGTCGCCCTTGCAGCGTCCACGGGAGTTGAGCCCGAGATGGTCTGGCATGGCGACACGGCGCTTGCCAAGACCGACCTTATTGTTATTCCCGGTGGCTTTTCTTACGGTGATTACCTGCGTTCGGGAGCCATCGCCGCCCATTCACCGGTCATGCGCGAGGTCGTCAGCCGCGCCAATGCCGGTGTGCCGGTGCTGGGAATTTGCAACGGCTTTCAGATTTTAACAGAAGCCGGACTGTTGCCGGGCACGCTGATGCGTAACGCCAACCTGAAATATATCTGCAAGGATGTGCACCTGAAGGTCGAAGCCAGCAACACCCTGTTTACCCATGGCTATGACCAGGGCCAGGTGATCCGCATCCCCATCGCCCATCACGACGGTAATTTTGAAACCGACGAAGAAACCCTGAAACGTCTGGAAGACGATGGCCGGATTGCTTTTCGTTATTGCGACGAAGGGGGCAACGCATCGAAAACCGCCAATCCCAATGGCTCCATCGCCAACATCGCCGGTATCACCAGCGAAAGCCGTACCGTCTTAGGGCTGATGCCCCACCCCGAAAGACTGGTCGATCCCCTGCAAGGTGGCACCGACGGCAAAGCCATGTTCGACGGCCTGATGGAGAGCCTGGCGGCTTAGCTTTTATTTCCCATAAAAAAACACTAATAAGTTAATCTTGCGCATGTTTTTAGAAACCAGCTTTGTCCTGCCCGTTACAGTCGCCCTGCAGTTGGCAGCCGCATTTTTCGCCTATCGGTTAATGCGGCGAACAAGCAGCAACATTTCATGGACCCTCATTACGGCATCCCTGCTACTGATGGCGGCCTTCAGTTCCATCCATTTTTACTACATGCCGGAAAGCGATGCCGTTAAAATGGCAAGCAATGCTGAATTCATGGTGCTGTTGATTTCTGCGCTGATGGTCATCGTAACAATCCAGCGACCACAGCCCACCCCTGGCCAGGGTGACA
Source organism: Rhodospirillaceae bacterium (assembly GCA_018662005.1). NCBI lineage: Bacteria > Pseudomonadati > Pseudomonadota > Alphaproteobacteria > Rhodospirillales > Rhodospirillaceae > Rhodospirillaceae bacterium. The sequence continues at coordinate 52,641 of JABJHA010000014.1, forward strand.
ACCACGGCGAGCGCATTGAAAACATTCTCAACGATGCCATTAAAAATATTTCAGAAGGTTTTGTTATTTTTGACAGCGATGGCAGATTGGTCATCTGTAATGACCGCTACAAGGATTTCTATAAATATTCTGACGAAGACTGTGCCCCCGGCGTCCTTTCAATAGACCTTGGCAAACTGGACCTGGAACGCAAAACTGTTATCTACGACGGCAAGGTAGAAGATTATATTTTACGCCGTGATGACACCTACGAATTAAAGGACATACTGACAATCTATCTGGCCGATGGCCGGATTCTGGAAACCCGCGACCGAAAAACCGCCACCGGAGGTGTCGTCAGTTTTCAGCAGGACGTGACAGAGCGCGTACAGGCGCGTCAGGCCTTGCAACAGGCCCATGACAAGCTGGAAAGTCGTGTCGAGGAACGGACACGCGAACTGTCCCGGGAAGTACTCGATCGTAAACGGGCAGAAGAAAATGCCAAAGTCGCCAGCCACGCCAAATCTGACCTGCTGGCGAACATGAGCCACGAATTGCGTACCCCTCTCAATGCAATAATCGGCTTCTCAGGAACCATAAAAGAAGAAACATTCGGTACACTGGACAATGAAAAATATCGTGAATACATCAATGATATCCATCAATCCGGGGAACATCTTCTTGAATTGATTGATGACATCCTTGATGTTTCTGCAATCGAGGCGGATGCCATCAAATTGCAAGACGAGACTGTCTCTTTATCCGCAATCGTTGATACCTCGGTTCGTCTCATCAGGCCCCGGGCGGAAGATGGTCATGTCACCATCAGCCAATCTATTGATTCCGAAATCCCAATGATCATTGTCGATCAACGGCGGATGAAACAAATATTGCTTAACCTGCTGAGCAATGCCGTAAAGTTCACCCCCGAAGGAGGGAAGGTTTCCTTAAGCGCCCGGCTGAATGAACAGGGGTCTCTCAGTATTGCCATCGCTGACACAGGCATCGGTATGGATGAAGACCACCTGAAAATAGCCTTAAGCACGTTTGGTCAGGTAGACAGTGGCCTTGATCGAAAACACGAAGGCACGGGCCTGGGGCTTCCTTTGACCAAGGGGTTGGTCAATCTGCATGGCGGCAAGCTGGATGTTGAAAGTGAAGTCGGTAACGGCACACAGGTAACGGTAACCCTGCCCAAGGAACGTATCGCCCAGGATAAATGACGGGTTTGTGACGCGGCCTGAATTTGCCATACTCCGGCTATGCTTCTGCCGCTTAAAGACGATAATCCCCTCAAGCGCATTCCCTACCAGTACGTGACGGTGGCCTTGATCGGCTTGTGTGTGATCGTCTTCATGTGGCAATTGTCGTTGGGCGAGGCAGGCGGGCGCAAGGCGGTGCTTGGCTTTGGTGCTATTCCATCGGTCCTGTTCGGCAGCCGCACCCTGCCCCTCGAACTGGCCACAATCCCGGCCCCTCTGACATTGATCACATCCATGTTCATGCATGGTGGCTGGATGCACCTGATTGGCAACATGTTGTTCTTATGGGTGCTGGGCGACAATGTTGAAGACGCCATGGGCCATCGCCGGTTTATTGTCTTCTATATTTTGTGCGGTATCGCCGCCGCCCTGACCCACGCCGGGCTCGACCCGGATTCGACGACCCCGATGATCGGCGCCAGCGGCGCTATATCGGGTGTCATCGGGGCCTACCTGATTTTGCACCCGAAGGCGCAAATCCTGACTCTGGCCTTCCGCTTTTTCATCCACATCCCGGCCTACATCATGTTGGGGATCTGGATCGCCATGCAGGTTATCAATGTCTCCATGGCGACGAACACAGGCGGCGGGGGTGTTGCCTGGTGGGCCCATATTGGCGGCCTGATTGCAGGATGCATCCTGATCGCGCCCATGCGCCACAAATCAGTGCCGCTGCTCGCAGGCTTCGGAAAAAATACTGTTGAACCCGAACCCGAGGAGGCCCCACCGAGCGGCCCATGGGGACGGTTGACTCTCGGGCAAGCCAAGGACCATAAGAAACGACGCGCAAGACGCTCTTTTATTCCAGACTCAGGAAACAAATGACTCACTTCGCCAAAACCACCTGCCCCCACGATTGTCCGTCCGCCTGTTCGCTTGAGGTGGAGGTCCTGAGCCCTACCGAGATCGGTCGCGTGCACGGCTCCAAGAGCAACACCTATACGGACGGCGTCATCTGCGCCAAGGTCGCCCGCTATGCTGAACGGGTGCATCATCCGGACCGGTTGACTGCGCCGCTGCGCCGAACCGGCAAGAAGGGTTCGGGAGGATTTGAAGAAATATCATGGGAAGAGGCGCTTGATACCACTGCAGAAACCTTTCTGAAGGCAGAAGAACAATACGGCCCCGAAACCGTCTGGCCGTACTTCTATGCCGGGACAATGGGACAGGTCATGCGCGACGGCATCAATCGGCTTCGCCACGTCAAAAAATACAGTGGCCAGCATTCGACCCTGTGCAGCATGGTCGCAAACATCGCCTCGCGCGCCGGAACCGGCAAGACGATGGGGCCGGACCCGCGCGAAATGGCTGTTTCGGACCTGGTTATCATCTGGGGCACCAACCCGGTTTCGACCCAGGTCAACGTCATGACCCACGCCATTAAAGCGCGCAAAAACCGCGGTACTAAAATCATCGTCATCGACACCTACAACACACCAACCGCCAAACAGGCCGACAATTTTATTTGTGTACGTCCGGGCACCGACGGTGCGCTGGCTTGCGCCCTGATGCATGTGCTGTTCCGCGATGACTTGGCGGACCGGGAATTTATGCACCAATACGCCGACGCGCCGGATCAACTGGAAGCCCACCTGAAAGACAAAACGCCTGAGTGGGCTGAAGCCATCAGCGGCGTTCCGGCTGCCCGCATTGAAGAACTGGCGGCGATGATCGGGGCCACAGCAAAAACCTATTTCCGTTTGGGTTTTGGCTTCACCCGTAACCGCAACGGCGCGGTCGCCATGCATTCTGCCTTTTGCGTCGCCACCGTTTGCGGCGCGTGGGCGCACGCAGGCGGCGGCGCTTTTCACAGCAATGGCGATATTTTCAAACTCAACAAAACGATGATCGAAGGGCTCGATGTGCGCGATCCCACCGTTCGGGTTATCGACATGTCGCGCATTGGCCCAGCCCTGATCGGTGACCCGCAGGATCTGGGCGATGGCCCGCCGATCACCGCCATGCTGATTCAAAACACCAACCCCATGAACGTCGCCCCCGACCTGAACAAGGTCCGTCAGGGTTTTGCCCGCGAAGACCTGTTCGTTTGTGTGCACGAGCAATTCATGACCGAAACGGCGAAGATGGCCGACATCGTCCTGCCGGCGACGATGTTCATGGAACATGACGACCTGTACCGGGGTGGCGGTCACCAACATTTATCACTGGGGCCAAAAGTCATCGATGCCCCCGAAGGCTGCCGAACCAACCACTTTGTTATTTGCGAACTGGCCAAGCGACTGGGGGCCAGTCACCCAGGCTTCGAGATGACGCCGTTGCAGCTGATCAACGACTGTCTTAAAAAATCAGAATATCCCGATACCGACGCGATTAAGAAAGATTGCTGGATTGATGTTCAACCGGACTTTGATACATCCCATTACCGGAATGGTTTTGCCCACCCCGACGGGAAATTCCATTTCAAGGCCGACTGGGCAAAAGCGGGACGTCAGGGGTTTGGACCCGCAAAGCTTATGGAGACCATGCCCGCCCTGCCCGACCACTGGGCGGTTATCGAACAAACCAGTGACGAAATGCCCTATAAACTGGTCACCGCACCGGCCAGGAATTACCTGAATTCCACCTTCACCGAGACCAAAACCTCGATAAAGAAGGAAGGTGAACCGCACGTCAAAATCAGCGCCCAAGATGCTGGTACACTTGCCATTTCCGACGGGGACAGGGTCCGCCTTGGTAACGAACGCGGCACCATTGTCGTCAAGGCAAAACTTGAAGAAGGCGCTGTCCCGGGTGTCGTTGTTGTTGAAAGCGTCTGGCCCAACGCCGCCTTCGAGGAAGGCATCGGTGTCAACGCCCTGACCGGGGCCGACCCGACAGCACCTAACGGCGGGGTACCCTTCCATGACAACGCCATTTGGATTCGTAAAATTTAGCTCCTATTCCTTGGTATTGACCCGAAGAATCGGGTATGAAAACCCCCATCATCAACGGATCAGTCAAAAACGGAAATCATGAGCGAAATTACCCCTGAAATCGTCGCCAGCCATGGCCTCAGTAAAGATGAATACAGCCAGGTCCTGGAGATCATGGGACGCGAGCCGAACCTGACGGAGCTGGGCATTTTTTCGGTCATGTGGTCCGAGCATTGCTCCTACAAATCATCAAAAAAATGGCTGAAAACCTTACCGACAGAGGCTCCATGGGTGATTTGCGGACCCGGCGAGAATGCCGGCATCATCGATATCGGGGACAACCACGCCATCATCTTCAAGATGGAAAGCCACAACCACCCATCGTTCATTGAACCTTATCAGGGGGCGACGACAGGTGTTGGCGGCATCATGCGTGATGTCTTCACCATGGGCGCCAGGCCGATTGCCAACCTGAATGCGCTTCGTTTCGGCAGAACCGATCATCCCAAGACCAAACATCTGGTTTCAGGTGTCGTCGCCGGGATCGCGGGATACGGCAACTGCATGGGGGTTCCGACCGTCGGCGGTGAGTGTGAATTCCACACCTCGTACGATGGCAACATTCTGGTAAACGCCATGACCATTGGTCTTGCCGACACCGACAACATTTTCTATTCCGCCGCCGCAGGCATCGGTAACCCGGTGGTCTACGTTGGCTCCAAGACCGGCCGTGACGGCATCCACGGCGCGACCATGGCCTCGACCGAATTTTCCGAAGATTCCGACGCCAAACGCCCGACTGTCCAGGTCGGCGATCCGTTCACTGAAAAACTGCTGCTTGAGGCCTGCCTGGAACTGATGGCGACCGACGCCATTGTCGCCATTCAGGACATGGGCGCTGCGGGATTGACATCTTCCAGCTTCGAGATGGCCTCCAAGGGTGGTGTCGGTATCGACATGGACCTGGACGCGGTCCCCCAGCGCGAAGAAAACATGACCGCTTACGAGATGATGCTGTCGGAAAGCCAGGAACGCATGTTGATGGTCTTAAAGCCCGGCCGCGAGGACGAGGCCCGGGCCATCTTCGAGAAATGGGAACTGGATTTCTCAATCATCGGAACCTTAACCGACACCAGGCACATGGTCCTGCGCCACAAGGGGGAAATCGTCGCCGACCTGCCCATCGATCCGCTGGCCGAATCCTCGCCTGAATATGACCGCCCATGGGTGGAAACACCCAAGCAGCAAGCGATCACTGACAGCAACCCGCCAGATGATCTGATGGCTTGTCTTAAAAAATTGGTCAGCTGTCCCGATCTGGCTTCCAAACGATGGATTTGGGAACAGTACGATCACATGGTCATGGCCGACACGGTCGAGCGCCCCGGTGGCGACGCCGCCATCGTCCGCATCCACGGCACCGACAAGGCTATCGCCACGGCGTCGGACTGTTCGCCGCGTTATTGCTTCGCCGACCCTTATGAGGGCGGCAAGCAGGTCGTCGCCGAAGCCTGGCGCAACATCAACGCCGTTGGCGCGAAGCCGATGGCGATCACCGACAACATGAATTTCGGCAACCCGGAGCGCCCTGAAATCATGGGCCAGTTCGTCGGCTGCGTGAAAGGCATCGGCGCGGCTTGCGTGGCCCTCGACTTCCCTGTCGTTTCAGGCAATGTCTCCCTTTACAACGAAACCAACGGCGAGGGTATCCTGCCAACCCCGACCATTGGCGGTGTTGGTCTGATGGCCGATGTCCACAAGCGCGCCTCTATTGCTTTCGGCGCTGAAGATCAGGACATTATCCTGATTGGCGAGACCCTCGGCCAGCTTGGCCAGTCACTTTATTTGCGTGAAATCGAGGGCCGTGAAGAAGGCGCGCCGCCGCCGGTCGATTTGGGGCTTGAACGCCTGAACGGTGATTTTGTCCGCTCGCTGATTGAAACGGGAACCATCACCACGGCCCACGATGTTTCAGGTGGCGGCCTGGGTGTGGCGCTTGCTGAAATGGCCATGGCCTCAAACATTGGTGCGACCATCGAGCCCTCTGAAAGCGCACCAACATTACACGGCTGGCTGTTTGGTGAGGATCAGGCCCGCTACCTCATCGCCACAAGTGACGCGGAAACGGTCCTTGCAAAAGCCGAAGCCGCTGGCGTCCACGCCAAAAAAATTGGCCGCACAGGCGGCAAACAGTTGACTGTCGGGGGGCAAGCAACCATATCCGTTGAAGAGTTGGCTGCCAGCCATAACAACTGGCTGCCTGATTTTATGTCGAAACCTTAAATTATTAGCTATTACAAAGGACTAACGCACATGGCAATGGAATCTGCCGAGATCGAAAAGATGATCAAGGAAGCGCTTCCCGACGCACAAATCGATATCGAGGATTTGCGCGGCGACGGCGATCATTATTCCGCCCGCATTATTTCCAGCGCCTTCGCGGGCAAATCCCGCGTTCAGCAACACCAAATGGTCTATGCCGCCCTGCAAGGCAAAATGGGCGGCCAACTTCATGCCCTGGCCTTAACTACCGAAGTCCCGGCTTAAAACAGACAACTTCTACAAAGGAATTATCAGATGAGCGACAACCCAACCTTCGACCGCATCAACGGCGAAATCAGCGACACCGACGTGGTTTTGTTTATGAAGGGCACACCGATGTTCCCGCAGTGCGGTTTTTCCGCCGCCGTCGTTGGCGCACTGTCCCAGATGCAGGTCAAGTTCAAGGGCGTCAACGTCCTTGAAGACATGGAAATTCGCGAAGCCATCAAGGCTTTTTCAGACTGGCCGACGATCCCCCAGCTTTACGTCAAGGGCGAGTTCGTCGGTGGTTGCGACATCATCAAGGAAATGTATGAAGCCGGTGAGTTGCAAAAGATGTTCGACGACAAGGGCATCGACTATCAGGCTTAAGTGAGCGCCACGCGATCGGGTGACTATTCAAAAGCGTAAGCGGACATTCCGACGCCGCCGTCCATGAAGCCCCGGTGCAGGGCGCGGCCCCTTGCGTTTGCGCCGCCAGCGCCGAAGGCCACGCCAAGCGGCAGGAAATGCTCATCGCGTGGATGGGCCAGCGCCCCGTCTTCGTTGCGATAGTTTGCCAATGCCGCACCATCCCCGGCGATCAGGATTTCTGTCAGCCAGTCATCAAAACGTAAGGCCCAGTCCGGCACTTTGTCGCCGCCGGGACGGAATGCTGAAAAGTTATGAACCGCACCACCGCTGGCCAGCACCAGCACGCCTTCATGACGCAGTGGCGCCAGCGCCCGGCCAAGCGCCATATGATAGGCCATGCCCAACCCTGCCTGAACGGAAAGCTGGGTCACCGGCACATCGGCCTTGGGCAGCATCTCCTTCAATGGAATCCAGGCCCCGTGATCAAGGCCGCGGCTGACGTCAAGGTGACAATCCATCCCGGCCGAATTCAATAATGCCTGTGCACGTTCTGCCAATTGCGGCGCCCCCGGGGCCGGGTATGACATTTGATACAATTCATCGGGAAAACCATAAAAATCATGGATGGTTTCAGGTTCCTGGGCCGTACTCAGCGTCGGAACGGTAGTTTCCCAGTGTGCCGATACGCATAGGACTGACGTCGGCTTGCCTATGTTTTCGATGAGTTCCCGCCAAAAAACGCGGGCCGGACAATCCTGCAACATGATGGTCGGCGCACCATGGGAAATAAAGACACTTGGCAAAGAGGCCACTTGAAGACCCTCCTGAAACGAAAAAGGCGGCCCCTAAAGGACCGCCTTTAAACAGTATATGCCGACTTCGATTAACGCGAATAAAATTCGATCACCAGGTTGGGTTCCATCTGCACCGGATACGGTACGTCGGCCAACAGCGGCTGGCGTACGAAGGTGCCCTTCATCTTTTTGTGGTCAACGGACATGTAGTCGGGAATCTCGCGCTCGGAGGAGACAACAGCTTCCAGAACCATCGGAATGTCGTGTGCCTTCTTGCGAACTTCGATTTCATCGCCGTCCTGAACCAGGTAGGAACCAATATTGACCTTCTTACCATTGACCGCGACATGGCCATGGTTGACGAACTGGCGAGCGGCGAACACGGTGGGAACAAATTTCATGCGATAGACGACGGCGTCCAGACGGCGCTCAAGAATGCCAATCAGGTTTTCCGATGTGTCGCCACGACGACGCACGGCCTCGGCATAATAGCGGCGGAATTTTTTCTCGGTGATGTTGCCGTAATAGCCTTTAAGCTTCTGTTTGGCCATCAGCTGGGTGCCGTAATCGGTTTCTTTACGGCGTCGCTGACCATGCTGGCCGGGGCGGCTGTCGCGGTTGTTAATGGGGCTTTTGGGACGTCCCCACAGGTTGACGCCAAGGCGCCTGTTAATCTTGTATTTCGATTTGATACGTCTGCTCATAACTTTTCTCTTTTCCAATCACTCGTTAGCCGGTTGTTTTTGTCCCAATAGCCGTCAACGACACCCACTAAAGTGCTTATGGGTATGCTGGGGCGGGGTCTTTTGACCCTCATTCTTGGGAATAGTGCGCGAATATAGCCACCCGGCCCGGAAAGGCAAGGGTTTTTAAGGTAAATCTAGTCCTGCAGCAGTTCGGCGTCCCAATAGAGAAAATCGTGCCAGCTTTTGTGCAGGTGACCCGGTGGAAAACCGCGGCCATTTTCCTGTAATTCCCAGGCCGTCGGCTGGCGTGGTTTGGTCAAGGGATACATCCGCGCTTGTTTGGAAAGCTGGTGGCCCTTTGTCAGGTTACACGGCGCGCAGGCAGTCACCACATTGCCCCATAACGTCGTACCGCCATGGGCACGGGGAATGACGTGATCGAAGGTCAGGTTTTCACTGGGGAAGTCATGGCCACAGTATTGGCACGAGAAGCGGTCACGCAGGAAAACGTTAAAGCGGGTAAAGGCCGGTTTCTTGGCCATGGGGACGTAGTCTTTTAGCGAAATAACGCTGGGCAGGGGCATCTCGAAGCTGGGGGAATGGACCGCCTGATCGTATTCATCGACGACATTAACGCGGCCCATGAACACCGCCTTGATGGTATCCTGCCAGCACCAAAGCGACAGCGGGAAGTAGCTCAACGGCCGGAAATCGGCGTTGAGAACGAGAGCCGGATAGCGTTCTAAAACGGCAGACACCTCATATTCTCCCAATACTGTGTTGAAAGAATACTACATGTTGTGTTTTATGCCAATTATAAGTCTGGTTCATAAACCATCGGATAAACCGTGTGTGGCGGCAGCTTATGAACCACCCAGGCAATGGCGATGAGCACCAGACAACCGCTGAAAATGGGAAACAGCAGAAACATCGGTCCGGGGTCCGTCAGCATGACAACAACCGGGGTCGCCCCGGCCGGTGGATGGGTGACCCGAAAGGCGACCATCAGACCGATCACCAGACCAACGGCAATGCCCACCGCCCACCAGTCCGGCGGCAGCCAAACGCGCAAGACCAGAGTGACCGCCGCCGCCAGCATATGACCACCGATCACATTGGCCGGTTGCGCCAAAGGACTTTTGGGAACCGCAAACAGCAAAACGCACGACGCGCCGAAGGGGGCGATCAGGAACGGATGGCCGCTGACAACGCCAAGCCAGCCGACAAACCCCATACCAAGCATGGCGCCAAGGCCGGACTTTATCCAGCAAGCGCAATGCAGTTCAGGTTGATGGCGATGAAAAAACGACAGCATATTCATAGTAGGGCCGTTATAACTGCTGATTCGAAAACATGTATAGTTCTAAAATGAATATGCCCTCACCCGACCGCGCCATTGTCACCCGGTTCGCCCCGTCGCCAACGGGGTTGTTGCATCTGGGTCATGCCTATTCGGCCTTACTTGCCGAAAACCTGGCCAAACAGGCAGCAGGCCAGTTGCTGCTAAGAATCGAAGACATCGATCCCCTGCGCTGCCACGCCGAATTCGAGACCGCCATTTTTGAAGATCTCGACTGGCTGGGACTTGAGTGGGAGCTTCCGGTGCGGCGGCAATCCGATCATATGGATACTTACGAGGAAGCGCTTGCGCGGCTCGAAGACATGGAGTTGCTGTATCCCTGTTTCTGCTCGCGCAAGGATATCCGCGACGAGATCGCAGCGGCGGGTGGTGCCCCCCATCAAGGGCCGGAGGGGCCACACTATCCGGGTATTTGTCGCGGCCTTACGCGGGCAGAAGCCACCCAGCGCAGAGAAGCCGGGGAGCCCTTCGCCCTCAGGCTTGATACCCATAGGGCTTTATCGGGGATAAAGGGCCCGCTCATCTGGCGAGACACAGACAACCTGGAATTCACGGCCCGTCCAGAGCAATTCGGTGATGTGGTTTTGGCTCGCAAAGACATCCCGACCAGCTATCATCTGGCCGTCACCATTGACGATGATCTGCAGGGTGTCACTCTGGTCAGTCGCGGCGAGGATTTGTTGCCCTCAACAGATGTTCACCGCCTGCTGCAGGAATTGCTGAACCTGAACGTCCCCACCTACCACCATCATCCCCTGTTGAATGACAAGGACGGTCGCAGGCTGGCAAAGCGCCACAAGTCAGAGACCATCAGGGCCCTGCGTGAAGCGGGTAACAGTCCAGAGGTGGTCAGGGCCATGGCCGGAATCGACTAAAATATGATCGCTAAATAAGGAAAATTAACTTATTTTATATATATTTTCCTTGTTTTTCCGATATTTTTATCCTATACTCCCCCTTAACGAGTGGCACAAATGCGTTTGCATTTCGGGGCCACTTTTTTTGTCCGGCCTGTCGGTGATTTAAAAAACCAGCGCCGCACAGACCGAAGAACAAACCGCCGCCCAGGCTAAAGCCTGAGCGGTTTTTTTGTGCCCGCCAATCTTTTTAACGGCGACGGAAGCCAACACGCCGACAGACACCTCAGCCTTTCATCAGGAGATAAAACCATGACAAGAATTTTCAAATTGAGCCACCCCATTGCCGAAAACGTAAACGCCAGGCCGAAAGACGTTCTGTCGGCGAAGCGCTTTTTGTATGACAGGGGATTCTACGAACCACCAAAATGGGGACTGACTGAATTCCCCGACCACGCCCTGATCGACGCCATCCGAGATTTCCAGCGCGCCAGCGCATTACGCGTCGATGGCGTCATGAAACCGGGTGGCTCAACAGAAGAAACGATCCGGAAAATCCAGTCCCGGGCGCGCCAGTTGCAGGGCATGGGCCGTCATGGCGATACCCTGCTCGCCCACATTAACCCCGCCGAGGCGATGATACTGAAAGCCAAAGGCGGCGCCGGGACGACGAACCCTGCGACCGGATTGCTTGAGTTTTATGACGCTGACGAAAGGCAAGGGAAATACATCTGGCGAACAGTCGGCGACAGCAAGGTGCGCTCTTCCCATGCCGAGCTTGATGGAAAAGTTTTTTCTTGGGACGACCCGCCTGAAGAAGGCCACCCCGGTGAAGAATACAATTGCCGATGCTGGGCGGAAGATGTGGAAGAGAAAAAAGAGGACAAGGAAGACTGTGAGAAAATTAAGTGGGAAGTTAGAGCTGCAAATCAAAGGATTAATGATCTCCAAAAGCCTATTGATAACGCTGAGAATAACGTATCTAAAACCGAAGATATGCTTGAAGACTTGAAATCTGAAAGGAATGCCACAAGGCTTGAATTAACGGCAGCACAGGCTTCAATCAGGCTGGGGACTAAGACTCTAATAGGAATTGTTATCAGTACTGCATACCTGACCGATGAAATTCAAAGGCTTCAAGAAAAATTGGAAGAAATTGAACACAATATCGGCATTGAAAAGCATACGCTCGCTGATCAAAAAATGAAGCTTGAACAACTTGAGCGCAAATGCGAAAGCCATCGACAAACTGCTGAGGAATTGTCCCGTCGATACGAAGAATGTGTCAAAAAACAATAAATGAACTGAAGTGCCTTAATAAGGCCGAAAGTTCCCTTCGGTCCATATCTCGATGTTCAGGAAGTCAGCCACCGATAAATGGGGAAACAGCCTGTCCGTTCCGGTTTGGGCAACGTCACCTCCACCGTTTTGCAGGGCGCGTTTGTACCAGAAATAGGCCATTGCGTTGCTCTGCCGGAAATTGTGCCCAATTTCGAGGCGGCGGGCCAACTTCAACTGGGCGGCGAGATCGCCCTTGTGGGCTTTGTTTACGAGGTTCGTCTGAAATCCCAGGCCTTCGGGATAACGTTTTTTCCATTCCTGGTGTTCCTTCTCCCAGTGTATTTCCTTGATTTTGCTGTTTATGAAACTGTTAAGGATGTCATAATTCACATTGTCAGGATGTCGTTCGAGCAGCGTTTCATACTCGCGCCCCATGACGCGTATTTCCTCTACGGTGGCCGCATGGAGTTTCTTTGCCCAGGAAAGTCCATCTCGTAGCGCCTTGGCTTCCGGCACGGGTTCACCATTGTCTTGAACGCAGTTGATGATGCCCCGGACATAGGGGGGGAAGTCATTTTCCTCAACTAATACAAAAGCCGGAATGCGCATTTGATGATGCAGGTGTTCAAGGTCTTGTTTTGTCAGCAGCGAGGCCATTGCCTTTCGGTAAGGACATAGCTTTTTATGATAATCCAGTGTGGCCCGGTCTTTGATTGAAATTTCTTCCCCGGCGTCCAGACCCGTCGTCATTTCATAAATTTCGTTGATGAGTTGTCCTGATCGTCCAAGATCGTTTTGGGCTATGGCTCTTTTGGCTTTTTTTACGAGAACTGCAACGGGCGTCAGGCCGGGATCATCGGCGAGGACATCGCTCGAAGATAGGATAACAACCGTCAGCAAAAGAAAGAATAAGCGCAACATCGCTATATTATCGCGAAAGTTGGCTTGATGGACAAACACCTTTTAAGGGCATGGCCACCCGCCGGGTTGCCGACCCGCGCGGGGCCGGGGCGATGGCCGGTTTATAGAACGCCGGTCATCACGTATTTTAAGATCCGCACCACCTGTTCGGGCGTCTCCGCTACGGCCAACGCTGCCCCGTCGACTTCTTTCAAAGGGTGGTTGATGGCCGGATCGTGCAGGGTGACAAGTGGCGTTCCCATGGCGACCGCGTAACCGGCGTCGAAGGCGGCGTTCCACTGCTTGTATTTATCACCAAAGCGCACGACGACCACATCGGCGCGCTCGATCATGGTGCGGGTGCGGATGGCGTTGATGCCTGATCCCTTTTTATCTTTCCAGAAGTCGTCCGTCTCGGCCCCCAGAATCTCGACACCGCAATCATCGCTGCTGGCGTGATCGGTGATCGGCGAAAGCAGTTCAATGTCCAGCCCGGCCGCCTCGATGCCCGCTTTAATTTGCTCGCGCCAGTCGGTGTGAATTTCACCAGACAGGTAAACGCTTAATCCTTCTTCGTTCATGTTATTTAAGTTCCTATACTTTAAAGACCGTGAAGGCCGTTTATCAGATCGATGTAATCGGGATGGTCAGCTTCGATATATCCATGGCGGATGAGAAAATCAATGACCACCAGCGAACAATTGAATTTGAAGTCCTCGCCCTCGCCAACCCGGGCGGCGACAGCGTCCAGTTCCATCAGTTGAAAATCCTCGACCTCGCCATCCGTGTTGTCGGGCCTGAAGTCAGCGGGCAGGGCCAGGTCATAGTTAAACAGAACATCCCGGCGCAATCCTTCGGGGCGTTCGGTAACATAACTGATAGCCCCCACCGGCACACTGGCGGCGGCAATAATGGCCGGGATCGCGGCTTCTTCGGCGCATTCCTTTAGCAGATTATCTTTAAGCGAGATGCCGCCGGGCTGGCCACCGGCGACGATCTGATCAAGTTTCCCGGGCCCGGTAGGCTTCGACAAACTGCGCCGGGCGATCCACATGGACAGGCCATCATCAGTCAAGACGACACCGTTTAAGTGGACCCCGTACCCGATAATACCAAAGGGGGCTACGGCGGCGCGTTCAATGTCAAACAGTGTCGGGGCTGAAAATGAGGTGGCGACTTTATACTTCTCGCCGCGCCAGCCGGGAAGATCACCGCGCTGCATCAGTGCTTCAAGAACCTCGCCGACAGCCGCGGTACGATTGTCAGGGCCTGAAAGATGCTCATTGAGGGCCACGGATTCGTCGCCACAAACAAAGGTATCGGGGTAATCCTTCAAGGCAGCGGCGAAATCAGGCTTCACATAACCAACCACTTCGCCACCCACGATAAATGGCAGATAAGCGGATAAATCCGGTGCTTTGCATTGGTTTATGCGATCAAGAAAACTCATAACCCGATCCTGACCCGATCCAGAGAACCTTGTCAATTAAGCGTCCTTGTGCGAGCTTTGTGTTTATGAAAATTTCAGCCCGCAAAGTTGCCCCTGATGTCTACGCGCTCAACTTCGACGACACTGAAGTTGTGCTCGAAGGCAAGGAAATCAAGATGTTACTTCTTGAGGTCATGCAAACCCTTGCGCCGGGAGGGGCAACAAAAAAGGAAGACACCCGTTCCAAGGATTTCATGCGCCGTATCAAGAATGCCAACGATGTCGGTATTCAGAAACTACTACTGGTCGCCGATCATGAAGATTTACTGGTGTTGCTCAAGAACGGTGAACTGGACGAGATGTTGCAGGATAAATTTTTCAACAACATGAGCGACAAAAACCGCAAGATGTTTGAAGAAGACCTGATCTACCAGTTTAAAGACGGCATCCCCGCCCAGCGCGCCAAGCAAGCCATCAGCCGGCTGATCGAAACCACCAAAGACCTGGAGGTTGAAGGCTCGCTGACCTACGAAAACGTGATGAGCCGCTAAACACTGACAAAAAAAGGGCGGGAATGACCCCGCCCCTGAACACTTTGCTGGTTGTCAAAAGAAAGCGGCGATCAGGCCACCTTGCGATCGCGGGTGCTTTTGACGTAGGCGCGGGCGCAATGACCGGCGCAATAAGGTTTACCCTCGACGCTGGGCTGGCCGCAGAAGCGCAAATCTTCAGAACCCGGCTCCCCTTCAGGCCAGTTGCACATACCTGATGTCAGGTCTTCCATCTTGACCATATCGGCGCGCGGCGGAACCACCATGGACGGGGCCCGTACCGCTTGCGGCAATTTCGCCACCCTGGGCGCCCTTGGCGTCGCATTAATCGGTGACTGACGTTTGGGCAGACCCAGACGGTGCACCTTGCCGACAACGGAATTCTTGGTGACGCCCAGACGGCGGCCTATTTCAAGTGTCGGAATGCCTTCGGCCCACAACGCCATAAGTGTTTTGACGCGATCAGGTGTCCAGTCGATAGCCATGTTATTATTCAGGGACGCGTACGGGATAAAGGTGATGACTTCCCCCCCATAATCCGATTCTGCGCGGGTCCTGCCTCCTTGTTGTTGGTTGGCGTTAAGCAGTCAAATGCTAAAAATTTTTACTACATTTACCACTGCTTGCCTACCCCCATACTATATGTAGTTGAAATCGCTACATATTGTGGGGATTATCCACAACCTCCACCGTATAAGGTGGTTTTATCCCCCGTTTCCACAGACTTTTCCACCTGAGGGCCGCGCTTCTTCGCACCTGCACAACAATTCCTTTTCCACAATGGGGTCCCGTGTTTATACTTTCCGCTCAATGATCTTTTTTAAGGAGCACTGCGGTGACATCGTCCAAGAACAAGGGACTGAACGATTGGCAGCAGGCTGCGACCAAGGAACTAAAGGGCGGCACGCCCGACGACCTGGTCTGGAAAACGCCTGAAGGCATCGAGGTCAAACCGCTTTATACGGCAGCCGATCTGGAAGGACTGGAAGCCATCGACACCCTGCCCGGCCTGCCCCCTTACATGCGCGGACCGCGCGCCACCATGTACGCCGGCAGGCCCTGGACGATCCGTCAATACGCCGGATTTTCAACGGCCGAAGAATCCAACAAGTTCTACCGCGACAATTTGAAGGGCGGGCAGAAGGGCCTGTCCATCGCCTTCGATCTGGCGACCCACCGGGGTTATGATTCCGACCACCCGCGGGTCGTCGGCGATGTTGGCAAGGCAGGCGTCGCCATCGACAGTGTCGAGGATATGAAGATCCTGTTTGACGGCATCCCCTTGGATGAAATGACCGTTTCCATGACCATGAACGGCGCCGTCCTGCCGGTATTGGCCGGATACATCGTCGCCGCCGAAGAACAGGGCGTACCGCGCGAGAAATTGGCCGGGACCATTCAGAACGATATTCTCAAAGAGTTCATGGTCCGCAACACCTACATTTATCCGCCTGAACCCTCCATGCGCATCGTATCGGACATCATCGGCTACACCGCCCGGCACATGCCCAAGTTCAACTCCATCTCCATATCCGGCTACCATATGCAGGAAGCCGGGGCGACCGCCGTGCAGGAACTGGCCTACACCTTGGCCGACGGTGTCCAGTACGTGAAAACGGCGGTGGAAAGCGGCCTTGATGTTGACAGCTTCGCGCCACGCCTGAGTTTCTTCTTCGCCATTGGCATGAACTTTTTTATGGAAATCGCCAAACTGCGCGCCGCCCGCCTGCTGTGGTCCGAACTGATGAGCCCGTTCAATCCAACCGATCCGCGCTCATCAATGCTGCGTACCCACTGCCAGACATCGGGTGTGTCATTGACCGAAAAAGACCCCTACAACAATGTCGTCCGCACCACTATCGAAGCGATGGCTGCGGTGCTTGGTGGCACCCAGAGTTTGCACACCAATTCCCTTGATGAAGCGATCGCCCTGCCGACGCCGTTTTCGGCCCGCATTGCGCGCAACACCCAGCTGGTGCTGGCCGAAGAAGCCAGCATCACCCGTGTCATCGACCCGCTGGGTGGCAGTTACTATGTTGAAAGCCTGACCGCTTCACTGGTCAATGAGGCCCGCAAGCTGATCGATGAAGTCGACGCCATGGGCGGCATGACCCGCGCTGTCGAGGCCGGTTTGCCGAAACTGCGCATCGAGGAATCAGCGGCCCGCAAGCAAGCCCGTGTTGACCGGGGCGAGGAAGTGGTGGTCGGCGTCAACAAATACGCCAAGGATGACGAAGACAGCATTGACACCCTGGAAATTGATAACGATGCCGTCCGCGAAGCGCAGGTGGCGCGCCTGAAGAACATCCGCGACAACCGCGATGACGCGGCCTGTCAGGCGGCCCTCGACGCCCTGACGCAAGCGGCTGAAAGCGGCGAAGGCAATCTTCTCGATCTGGCCGTCGTCGCGACCCGGGCGCGTGCAACCGTTGGTGAAATTTCCGACGCCCTTGAAAAGATTTATAGTCGCCATCAGGCCAACACCCAATCCATATCGGGTGTTTACGGGGCGGCCTTTGAAGACGACCCGTCGTTCGCCGAAATCCTTACAAAAGTTGAAGCGTTTATGGAAGGCCGCGGCAGGCGTCCGCGTCTGCTGGTCACCAAGATGGGCCAGGACGGTCACGACCGGGGCGCCAAGGTTATCGCCACTGCTTTTGCCGATATTGGTTTTGATGTTGATATCGGGGCGATGTTCCAGACCCCGGCGGAAACCGCCCGTGAAGCCATTGAAAATGACGTGCACGTCATTGGCGTCTCAACCCAGGCCGGCGGCCACAAGACCCTTGTCCCCGAATTGATCGCGGAGCTACGCAAGCAGGATGCGGAGGACATCATCATCATCTGCGGCGGTGTCATTCCGGCCCGTGACTATGATTTTCTCCACGATGCCGGGGTGTCGGGAATTTATGGCCCCGGAACCCATATTCCAACGGCAGCCGCTGAAATTCTTGGCATCATCGAAAAGACCCGTAAGGCCGCTTGAAGATCAAGAAGACTTGCGCGAAGAAAAACCGAAAATGGGATGCGCCAGTGACTTTCCCAAACCTGACGTTGCTCAAGGGATTTTTTGTAACGCTCGACAATCCGTTCGGGGGTCAGGCCCGTGTCATTATCGCGGGATGCTACGTCAACCTCGCTTAAGATCGCAGCGGGAATCAGTTTTTTCTTCGCTTGGTTTTTCATCATCTTTTCCTGTTATTCACCCAGCAGGGATTTACGCTTGGGCGTGTTATCGCTAAGGCCAAGCAAGCCGCGTGGTGATGTGGCAATGGTTCCTGAACGACCGCGACGGCGACGTTCAATTTCTTCAAGCCGTTTCTTGCGGGCCTCAATCTCGGGATCGGGGGGCGTCGGCATTGACAGTGGCGCTGGCGGTGAAGGCGCTGAAAATAATCCACCCATGACATCAAACTCCTTTGTTAGTGGGGTTAAATCGAAAAACAAAAAAACCCGCCCGGGCTTCAAGCCTTGGGCGGGGTGCGAACACAGTTGTGCAACTCGTTAAGGGGGAGACTAGGCTAATAGACGGGATAAGTCAAGTCTTTATTCCCTTTATATGTTTTTTTTCTTAGAAAAAGCCGAAGTTATTGCTGAGGCTCTTCATAAAGCCGCCCATTCCTGTCGGTTTGAACACCTTGTCGAACGCGCCTGCGGTTTTTGGGCCAATCCAGCCGTCGTTCTTCAGGGGCTTGAAGGCGCCTTTGCCAAAGGTTTTGGCGCCGACATCGTTGATGGTGTCCTGAACGACCAGACCCCAGGCGGTCGGGCTTTTATCGGCAGGCTTGTAGGGACTGTCATTCTGGAACAGGCCGGAGAAACTGTCATGGGCGACCTCGCCGAGCGTACCGCGGGCAGGCCCGCGTTTATTATCAAGCAGGTTCTGGAAGCTGCCAAGGGCGAGCGCGTTTTCAACCCTTGGGGCACCCAGTTCGGCGACGTTATTTCTGAATGATTGTTTGGTCTTCGGCCCGAACAGACCATCTGTTTTAAGTGACCCGGTCTTTTTGCGACCGTCCGCCTGATATTGACCGAGCAGGTTAAGGCCGCTCTGGACACCGCGGATAGCTGTCGACAGGCCGCGCTTGTCGGCCAGGCCGGCGATTTTAGCCCCGGCCCCAAGCACGCCGTCCAATACCGGTTGGCCATCCTTGCCCTTTGCTGCAACCGGTTCTTTTCTTGGGACGGTGGTGAACACCGGATCCAGCATTCTGCCGGTCTCGTCGGTGTTCACAGGGTCTGTACCGTAGTGATCCTCGAACCACTGGCGAACCTTACCGGCAACGTCGCTTTGCAGCGGGTCTGCGTAAGCGTCTGACCGATGCACCTGCCCCACCTCGTCCTCGGTCCAGTCACGGGTTGATTTAAGCAGGATGTCTGCAAGCGGGTTGTCGGATGTCTTCAGGTCCTCAAGGAAACTCTCGACCTCGGGACGGCGATCCGGTTTGGCGCTTTCATCGGCAACAAGTGAGTCCGCGCCTGATGAACCTTTAACCTCGTCATCGCCCTGGACGGGCTTTTGCGGTTGATCAGGAACATCACCTGCGGGTGTACCGCCGAGTTCTCCATCGATGGGGTTTTGATAATCGATCAATTCATTCCGATCTGTTTTGGCGATAGCGTTGCTACCCGCACTGGTAATTGAGCCCATGTTCAGGAGTTCAGCTTTATCAAATTTATCCGCTAACTTGCCCATATTCCCGGCGTTATCCAACGCGCCTTGCACAAAATCGACGCAGTTATCATCTAGCAATTGATAATTTCCCGGACTGGTTTTTGCGTTGTTCATGAAATCACGGACATTGGCTGCTTGCTCAGCGGTTAGGGAGATTTTCTTTTCGACAACCCCTTCACCCTTCACCCGTTCACCATCATCACGGATTTCTCCGGGATTATTTCCAAGGAGTAATTTTGCATCTCCCTGTCCTGGATATTTTCCCGATACCTTTTTCTCCAAACCGGGGCCGGAGACGCTAACGGAAAAATGCCCTGTCGGGCCTTTTGGGTCTGCATAAACTGTCATTTTATAGTCACTCATAATTTATTTCCTTTTTCCATAGTTGTGATAATCTGAAACGACTCAACGATAGGAAATCGCAGTGCCGTCGGTTTTAAAGTTCTCAGTCTGGTTGTTTGCATGGATTGCCTTGCCCGGTTTCCCGGCAAGTGCTGATGAACCGGCACGAAAACCCCTGTCAGTGTTTAAAGACTGCGAGGTCTGCCCGGAAATGATCGTCATCCCGCCGGGTAGTTTTTTTATGGGATCGGTTTTTGGCGATTCAACGGAAATGCCCGTCCACAGAGTCACCATCGCCTACCCCTTCGCCATTGGACGCGCCGAGGTTAAGGTGTGGGAATGGAAGGCCTGCGTTGCCGATGGAAATTGTGACATAGTCGACACTTTTTTTACTCAATCGCCTGATGACTATCCGCAAACCGGGATAAGCTGGCCGATGGCAAAGGATTATGCCGCCTGGCTATCGGAGAAAACCGGTGGGACATATCGTCTGCCTTCTGAAGCCGAATGGGAATACGCGGCCCGTGGCGGCACCCAGACCCGTTTCTGGTGGGGAGCAAACTTCAAAGAAAATTATGCCAATTGTGAATATTGTGGCACCAACAAAGATGTCGTCGGGTTACGCCCTGCGGGCACGTTTCCGCCAAACCCTTACGGGCTATATGATGTGTCCGGTAACCTCTACGAATGGATAGAGGACTGCTGGAACCCTTCATTCAAGGGCGCGCCAACGGATGGCTCATCCTGGCTGGAAGGGGAATGCAGATTGCGTGTTATCAAGGGCGGCTCACGAATGTCCTATGCCAAAGGTATCCGACCGGCCTATCGCTATCGAATTCACGGTGGCGGCACTAGTGGCAACAATCATGGATTCCGCGTCCTTCGCGAACTGCCGTAAATTCAAACCCACATTCCCCCAACAAATAAATATGTGAGATACCGTAAATGAGAAAAGGGCTTCCGAACACTTCCTTCCTGCCCTTCGCCTTCGTGGCGGTCTTGTTTGGCGGATATCCCGTATTGGAATATGTGCTCACGGCATTGGAACTTAGAGGACATGATCCAGGCTTTTGGATAATCGCAATAATTGTACTGGTAGACTCTGTTATCTTGAATTTTTGGCTACTTTCTTATGCATCTGGACAGCCCGCTTACAAATCCTGGAAAGCGGTTCTGGCGCTCTATCTGACGATCATTCTTCCTGGGTCAATCGCGTTTTCGGGAACAATGCTTATTGTGCTAAACTTGGGCGGCGATTCCAACCCTATCTATATCCCCATTACCTGGATGTTGATTGCATACATCCTGTTGTGGGGAAGTTACCAATTATTACGATCCAGGTTATTCACACCCTTCATAGGTGATCGCTTTGGGGCATGGCACGTTCGCCTGCAACTTGCCGCGGGTTTGACGGTGTTTCTGCTTTATGCCCTTTTCTTCATTAGTGCGTTTGCAGTGTAAAGATTTAATGCGGGGTAACTTTCACAAAAAAACCGCCCGGGCTTCAAGCCTTGGGCGGGGTGGGAACACAGTTGTGCAACTCGTTAATGATGAGACTAGGCTAATCGAACGGATAAGTCAAGGACTTTTTTTCTATTTTATGATTATTTTCTATAAATTGGTATAATTGCCAAGGCGTG
This sequence comes from Rhodospirillaceae bacterium, assembly GCA_018662005.1. NCBI lineage: Bacteria > Pseudomonadati > Pseudomonadota > Alphaproteobacteria > Rhodospirillales > Rhodospirillaceae > Rhodospirillaceae bacterium. Next base: position 74,165 of record JABJHA010000014.1, read on the forward strand.
ACGACGGCCCGGACCTGGATGCCCAGGGTCCGTTTTACAGCCTCGACACAGGTATAGGGAAACAGGGGGGCCAGTTTTTTGGGAACCTCCCCAATCTGTGTCCTGAGCACCGTAAAACCCAATCCCTGATAGAACTGCGCGATCTCCTCTTCATCCAGCGACGGGTAGGTTTCGATTTCCGTATAATGACTGAGCGGATTAAAGACGGCCCATCCGGACCGCCCCTCGATGATCGCGAAGCAGTGCCGGTATCCGCGTTTCAGCAGCCACAGCTTTCTTAAGTCCGTTCTGTCCGTAAAGATGACCAGCGCCCGCTTCATTCGACAATGCCTTTTTTCCTGAGGATTGTCGTCATCCTGTCCAGTGCTTCGTTCCAAAAACGGGCCGCCCTTTCCTGTTCCCTGAGCCTGGGGTCGGGGGCGCACTCGCTGAAACCAAAGCTGGCCAGAACTTTTAAATGATGGCGTCCCAGAATCCGGGCCCGAACCAATTCCATCACCGAACAGTAGACATCATCAGGATCACAAGGGCGCACGACATCGGCTTCATCGCTGCGCATTTTTGCGCCTTCCAGACGGGCCCGCTGGCTGCGCATAAACCAGAACCAGGCTTCCTGCGCATCCAAAAACGGGAAGGTTGGCGCCTGTGAGATTTTTTTGTGTGTATAGCGACAGCGTACCAAAATGATATCCTCTCCTAAAAATGGAACAAAAGCAGAACATTATCAACTATTAGACTTTTTCTCCTATGTCAAGGCCGCACACCGCGAGTTTTCCACAGGTTTTTACGTGCATCTTTTTTATAATTGTACGATAATGTTCCTATGTTGAAGCATTCAGATGTCTGGCGCGCCGTAGACGCCATTGCCCGTGAACACGGGTTTTCACCTTCGGGACTGGCAAAACAGGCCGGTCTTGACCCGACAACATTCAATAAATCCAAGCGCGTCTCAGGCGACGGCAAACAACGCTGGCCAAGCACCGAAAGCATTTCCAAAATCCTTCGCGCCACCGGCGCTTCGCTGGGGGAATTCCTTTCCCACATCGGCGACGGGGAAGGCATCGGCATTTTTCGCAACGTGCCGTTGATCGGCTTTGCGCAAGCCGGAACGCAAGGGTATTTTGATGACGCGGGCTACCCCATTGGCGGTTCATGGGACGAAATCCCCTTCCCCGGCCTGGCTGATGATCATGCCTACGCCCTGGAAATTTCCGGCGACAGTATGGAGCCTGCCTACCGCGACGGCGATACCGTCATTGTCTCCCCGCAAGCCAGTATCCGCCGCGGCGACAGGGTCGTCGTCAAGACAATGGGCGGCGAAGTGATGGCCAAGGTGTTGCGCAGACAAACAGCCCACAAGGTCGAGCTTACCTCGATCAACCCGAAACATGACGACCGGGAACTGGCCAGCGAAGATGTCGACTGGATGGCCCGCATCGTCTGGTCCAGCCAGTAACAACCCGGCACACGAACTTTAAAGCATAAGGATATAGGCCATGGCGAAAACGCATTTCGGCAAGGGAACAAGCCAATCCCACATCGAGGAAGGCTACACCTACGTTGATGATCACTGGGTTGAAGGGGATCCGCAGATTATCAGCCCGAAAAGCAATGGCATGTGGTTAAGTTCAACCGTCTTCGACGGCGCCCGTGCCTTTAAAGGCGTCGCCCCTGATCTTGATCTTCATTGCGCCCGCGCCATCAGGTCAGCCGAAGCCTTGGGGTTGGCACCCAAAATAACAGGGCCGGAAATCGAAGAGCTCGCCTGGCAGGGCATCCGCAAGTTTCCCGAGGACACCGAACTTTACGTGTGCCCCATGTTCTTCGGCAATGAAGGGTTCATCGTGCCCATCCCCGAAAGCACCCGCTTCATCCTGACCGTCAGCCCGTCTCCCATTCCCCCGCCGGACGGTTTTTCCGCCTGCCTGTCATCATTCCAAAGGCCAGCCGTCAATATGGCACCAACGGACGCCAAGGCGTCATGCCTGTACCCCAATATTGCCCGGGCCGTTGTTGAGGCGAAAAAAAAGGATTTCGATACCGCCGTCATGACCGACCCGGAAGGCAATGTCGCCGAATTCGCCTACGCCAATCTGTTCATGGCCAAGGACGGGGAGGTTCACACCCCGGCGATCAATGGAACATTCTTGAACGGCATTACACGGCAGCGCGTTATCGAGCGCCTGAAAAGCACCGGGATAACCGTACATGAGCGGACCATAACATTTGCCGAACTTGAAGAAGCCGATGAAATTTTCGGCACCGGCAACTATTACAAGGTCGCCCCCTGCACCCGGATTGAGGGCCGCAACCTGCAACCCGGTCCCCTGTACAGCAAGGCCCGCGAATTATATTTCGCCTTCGCCGAGGCTGGCCGGAAATAAGGCGCAAAGGCTTTGCCAAAATTCCTTGCCACACTGGGCTTCGCACTTTTGCTAACAGCTCCACCAGGGCAAGTCCGGGCGGATTTTAATGCAGGGCTTTTGGCTTATGAAAATGGCGATTACAAAACCGCCTACGAGCAATGGCGGCCCGGGGCTGAAAAAGGCGACCCTTACGCCCAACACATGTTGGGTTTCCTGTACGCTAACGGTCGCGCTGTTCCCCTTGACCCGAAACAAACCATTCTCTGGTGGCAACGCGCCGCTGACCAGGGGTTTGCCCCGGCCCAATACACGCTGGGCTCGCTTTATCGCGAGGGTTTGGGGGTCAGGCGCGACCTTGAAAAAGCCGCCCACTGGATCAGCCGCGCCGCCGATGCAGGATACCCCGACGCCCAGTACGATTACGGCGTCATGCACGCCACCGGCGAAGGCGTCAAACAGGATCTGAGCACCGCCTACATGTGGCTCGATCTGGCCGCCGATACCAAAGGGCTGGAACCGGGTACATTCTGGAAAAATATCGACAAGCTACTGACGCCGCTGCAACGCCTTGAGGCCGATCAGTTGAAAAAAAAATGGAAAAACTAGCTACTTAAATCTTCCCCGGCAATGGCGCGACCGATCAACGCCACCGTTTCATCAATGCCGTAAAGGGCAATGAACGAGCCCATGCGCGGCCCCTGGGATTGCCCCAGCAGGATTTCGTAAAGCGCCTTGAACCAGTCTTTCAGGTTCTCAAAATTGTGACGCTTGCCAACTTCGTAGACTTCCGTCTGGATGTCGGCCCCCTCACTGCCGGCGGGCAGGATTTGCAGGGTTTTAGCAAGGTCTTCAAGGGCCGCTTTTTCAACCTCACCGGGCTTACGGTACTGTTTGGCAGGGCGGACGAAATCCCGGTAGTAGTTGATGGCGTATTCAACAAGTTTGTCGAGGATCGGGGCGTTTTCCGGTGTCGCCCCGGGCCGGTATCGGCCAATGAAATGCCACAGCACCGCCTTGTCTTCCGTATGGCAGACGCTGGCCAGATTGAGCAGGATATTATAGCTCAGGTGGGCTTCTTCATGGGGTGGATTACCCTGATGGATATGCCACACCGGATTGTCGATTTTCTTGTCGTCTTCGAGCTTCTCGTAATTGCCCAGATGGGCCAGATAATCATCGACGTTGCGCGGGATGATATCAAAAAACAGCCGCTTCGCAGTCTTCGGCTTTTGGTACATAAACAGGCTCAGGCTTTCAGGCGGTGCGTAGCGCAGCCATTCCTCAACAGCCAGGCCGTTACCACGGGATTTAGAAATCTTCTCGCCGTTTTCATCGTTGAAAAGCTCGTAGGTCAGGTTATGCGGCGGGGTATGTCCCAAAATGCGGCAAATCTTGCTCGACAGTTTGACCGAATCGATCAGGTCCTTGCCGGACATTTCGTAATTCACATCAAGACCGGCCCAGCGCATACCCCAGTCAGCCTTCCACTGTAATTTACAATGGCCGCCGGTAACCGGGGTTTCGATTTTTTCGCCACCCGCGCCCTCATAAACAATTGTTCCGGCATCGACATTGCGCTCAATAATCGGCACCTGCAAAACCACACCTGTTTTTGGGCAAATGGGCAGGAACGGACTGTAGGTGGCGCGGCGCTCATCACCCAGGGTCGGCAGCACCACATTGATGATCTTGTCATACTCGACCAGCACTTTCAGCAGCATCTCGTCAAACAGGCCGCCGCTGTAGTAATCGGTCGAGCTCTTGAATTCATACTCGAAGCCAAAATCATCCAGAAACGCCTGCAAGCGGGCATTGTTGTGATGGCCGAAACTTTCGTGGGTGCCAAAGGGGTCAGGGATTTTCGTCAACGGCTTGCCCAGGTGTTCGCTGACCATGTCCTTGTTGGGGATGTTGTCAGGTACCTTGCGCAGGCCGTCCATGTCGTCAGAAAAGGCGAACAGCTTGGTTGGCAAATCGGACAACTGCTGGAAGGCATGTTGAACCATGGAGGTACGGGCAACCTCGCCGAACGTGCCAATATGCGGCAGGCCAGACGGCCCGTAGCCCGTTTCAAACAGCACATAACCTTTTTCCGGCGTTTTGCCGCCTAAGTGTTTGATCAGCGCACGGGCTTCAACAAACGGCCAGGCGTTTGAGTTGTTGGCAAAGGTTCGGATGTCTTGGCTCATGGTCTGGTGTCCGCTTATCGCTAATGAGAAGAAGGCCGGAAACTAGGCGTATGCTAGGCTGGCGTCAACCGTCGCCCTTAAAAGAAGCCGAAGTTGTTGCCCAGCTTTTCCATAAAACCCGTCATCGCCGTTGGTTTGATGACCCGCCTGAAGGCATCGGATGTTTTAGGACCAATCCAGCCATCGCTTTTCAGGGGCTTGAAAGCGCCCTTGCCGAAGCTGCTTGCGCCGACGTCGTTGATGGTATCCTGAACAACCAGACCCCAGGGCGTTGTTCTTTTGTCAGAAGGCTTGAAGGGGGATGGGTTTTGAAACAATCCGGCAAAACTGTCATGGACAGTCTCGGCCAGATCGCCGCGCTTTTTTTCAAGCAGGTTCTGAAATGAGCCAAGGGCGAGGGCGTTTTCGACCTTCGGGCGGCCGGAAGTTGCGACGGACCCGCGCAATGCCTGTTTAGTCTTGGGCCCGAACAGGCCGTCTGTTTTAAGCGTCCCGCTTTTATCCAGCAGGTTAAGGCCGCTCTGGACACCGCGAATGGCTGTCGATAGCCCGCGCTTGTCGGCAAAATCGGCGATTTTGGCCCCGGCCCCAAGCACACCATCCAGAACCGGCTGGCCATCGCTGTCCTTTGCTGCAACCGGTTCTTTTCGGGGGACGGTGGTGAACACCGGATCCAGCGCTCTACCGGTTTCGTCGGTCTTCACCGGATCGGTGCCGTAGTGATCCTCGTACCATTGGCGAACCTTACCGGCAACGTCGCTTTGCAACGGGTCTGCGTAAGCGTCGGATCGATGTACCTGCGCCACCTCGTCCTCGGTCCAGTCGCCGGTCGCCTTAAGCAGGATATCGGTGAGCGGGTTATCGGATGTCTTCAGGTCTTCAAGGAAGCTCTCCACCTCGGGGCGGCGGTCTGGCTTGGCGCTTTCACCCGCGACCAGAGAGTCCGCGCCTGATGAACCCTTAACGTTGTCCTCGCCTTGATCAGGCTGCGACGCCGTCTTTTTGCTTTCAAACTGTTCGTCAAGCTTGCTTCGGGCCGTTTCCGTGTCTTCATCCATAACCGCCGCCCGGTTGCGGGCCAGACGTCTCATATCACGCTTGCCATTTTCCTTGTCGGTGTAAAATGTTCCTTCCCGGGCCATGGCCTCGGCATCGCCATCTTCAATGGCCTGCTTGAAGTCGGTAAAGTCTTTCAGGCTTCCATTGGCGTAGTGAACATCGACGACGGCGGCTTTCTTTCCATCGCTGAGTTTGTCCCAGGCGTCCCTGCCCACGTCTTTCTTGATTTGTGAAACGCGCGTGGCGATTTCCTGATCCAGGAGCTTGTCTTGTTCCGCCTTGGGCATTCTAAGGGTGGTATTATTTTCGTATGTATCTGCCCTGCGATTTAATTTTTCCGGCTCTTTGGCCAAGTCTTCACTTAATTTTTGCATTTTGGCAAATTCTGCGCGTTTGTCGGCTTCCGTCGCTGGTTTTTCAGTCTGCTCGTTGATCAATGGCAAGGACAGAAACTCTTTTTCTGTTTCAATATGAAAACCGGTGCCGATGGTCAGGTTTCCCTTGATGTCCAGATAAGGGTATGGGGGTTGCCCCTCACTTTCGATGATGTGTTGACGGATCGTTTTCAGTGTTGTGTTATCCATGGTAATTCTCCTATTGGTATACATGGAGGTTGATGTTGCCCGACAAGTCAAAACTAGTCAGACGGTTAAAACACGCCTTCATTAGCGTGGGGATCATTCTTGTCATGGTTAGCGGTTCGGCGCGGGCTGGCGACTGGCCCCTCGGCAAGTGGCCGTTGGTTCTTCCAACCGAGAAATATGGCGATATTCCCGATGGTCAGGGCATGGATTTCTTTCTCGGGAAATGGAGACAGGGAGGCTCCCGACCGCAAGGTGGCCCGATGATCGTCACCGAAAAGACGTTGGAATTTCCCGAAACGAGCAATTTCGGCTATCGCTATCGCGTCATTTACGAGGCATCCAACTACATCCTGTTGGTAGCTCGAGTTGAACCGCCCGAATACGAACACCCGACTAAATTCATGATTTTTGCAATCCAGAGTTCTGGCATGCCTGTCACAATAAAAAGAAACATCCGCACGCATTTATGCGGTTCCGGAACCTGGGGAACTTTTGAGGCCTTTGACTGGCCGGTCGAAAAACTGCTGGACACGTTCAAAAAATCGCTTTGCCTGTCAATCGTCGAGATTGATGGAACGGTGTCCATAGGCTGGGGAAGTTCCCCGCATATACGGGTTGGCCCGTGGGACAACTATTGATGTTGCCCGACAAGTCGAAACTCGTCAGACGGTTAAAAACGCCCTCATGAGCGCTGTGGTAGTTGAATGCATAAATTGTAATGGAAACGGCTCTTTGAGACATTTCAAAATCTTGAGTGCTCTTAATCGGAAGGTTGTTATGCCTGTGTATCTTTTTCTTTTGGGCGTCTTATCCATGCTGTCTTTTCCCGTATTGGCCGATGGTCTGACTGATGCAGAGTACAAATCGGCAATCGATCACATGCAAACGGAGCCAAAAGATGCTGAAATGGCCATGCGCCAGCGCAACGACTTGCTCGGTAAACTGGATTTGCTTTTATTCCTCCATACGTATCGGCATGACGAGTCCAAAATTGTTGAAGAAATAAAATTATTGAAAGCAGCTTTGGACGATGCCGCCGTTAACGGCGAAGGCAAAGATGATTATCTGATAAAGAGTTTAGGAGCTCCCGAACCCTATGATCGAAGCGACAATAGCCTTATCGCAACAATTCAAATTCTGTCGGGCAGTGCTCAGGTCATCACTCACCCGAGATTTTATGCTATTCCCTGCGCCATTTTGCTTCGACGATCAGGATTGCTTGATGCCACGGCAACGACATTTAGTGGCAATCGCGCCAATTTTGCACCCCGTTCCGGTTGCCATTGGAACAGAGGCGGAGAGATCAAAGGTTTCCCGGAAAAATCTATTCTTTATTTTATGAAACTTAGCGAACGGGCCGACGGCAATTTCCTGGCCACCCACGAAGGCACCAACAGATTTTCCATTATGGCTAATCAGATGGAAAATTTGGAGAGAGCCAAACTGGCGCCAGAAAGCCTGTGGCCAGCACCCCAATACAAGAATCGCCCCTACGAGACATGGTCCTATTTGTCTCTTTATAATCGTCGGGCATTCTCGCAAATTACGCCTGGCTACAATTCCGCATTAAGGAAATTGGAAAAATATTATGTCACTTTTGGGCGCTCGGATAAAAATGCCAATGAGCTGGCGCGCCGGGCTTTATTCTCCATATCCATAGGGAGTGATTGTGGATATGCTCCGCCACACTCTTTACGAACATTGTTGCTAGACGGTGCCCCACTGGCAAAAATATCACAAATGGCGTCGAAGAAGGATAGCCGACAATCAAAAAATATTTTTGCGTCATGCTCCCCAACTATCGGGTTTGATCCGTTACCCCATGTGGCTGTGGCACGACCCGAAACATTGCCAGTACTAGCCAGCTTGCGCCCTTCTTTTGATGTCAATGCTCGTAATCCATTTAATAAAACACCATTAATGACAGCGGCCCAGATAAACAGTCTTGAATCTGTTAGTTGGTTATTATCAAACGGTGCGGACGTGAATGCCGTAACGGGAATAAACAAAAAGTTAGTATGGCCCTATAAGCTTAAACACAACCAACGGACAGCTTTACACTACGCTGCAGCAAGCGCTGGTTTGCCTGTGCTGAAGGCCCTGATTGCTGCTGGTGCCAACATCGCGGCAAAGGACGACAAAGGCCTGGGGGTCATCGATTATTTAAATGGTCATGGCCCCGTAAATCTGAATCCCGTTCTCACGCCAAAACAACGCTCCGCTGCTATAGAACTGATATCGAAGGGCCTTGCAAAATGAAAAACCCGCCAGGCTTTTGCCTTGAGCGGGGTGTGGACACAGTTGTACAACTCGTTAATGATAGGTATACCCAAACGGGCATTAAAAGTCAAGGACTATTTACCTTGATGAAGAAAAATCGCCTATTTCTTCCAAATGGGCATGCCGGAACCGGGCAGCCCGTAGCGTTGCCATTTATTTGTCACTTCTTCGATAATGTCGTCGCTCATGCGGATTTTGCGACCCCATTCCCGATGGGTTTCAGCACCGATTTTGGCCGTTGCGTCGATACCCATTTTTGAACCCAGGCCCGATTCCGGGGAGGCGAAATCCAGATAATCTATGGGCGTGCGCTCGACCATAGTGACATCGCGGACCGGATCGACATTGGTCGAAATAGCCCAGATGACATCGTTCCAGTCACGGGCGTTAATGTCATCATCAACGACGATGACGAACTTGGTGTACATGAATTGCCTAAGGTAGGACCACACCGCCATCATGATCCGCTTGGCGTGACCGGCGTAGGCTTTCTTGATGGAAACCACCGCGACCCGGTATGAACAGGCTTCGGGCGGCAGCCAGAAATCAACAATTTCCGGGAACTGCTGGGTCATCAGCGGGATAAACACGTCGTTGAGCGCTTCGCCCAGAACCGATGGTTCATCGGGCGGCCTGCCGGTAAAGGTGGAGAGATAAATCGGGTATTTGCGCATGGTTATGGCGCTGATCGTAAACACCGGAAACCGCTCAACGGAATTGTAATAGCCGGTGTGATCGCCGTAGGGGCCTTCGTCGGCCTCCTCCGATAACGAGACATGTCCTTCAAGGACGATTTCAGCCTCGGCGGGAACCTTAAGGGGGACCGTCTTGCAATCAACCAGCACCACTTTCTCGCCGCGCAGAAGACCGGCGAACTGGTATTCGGACAAGGTGTCGGGAACCGGTGTGACGGCGGCTAAAATCGTGCCGGGATCAGCGCCAATAACGGCGGCCAGCGGCATCGGCTCATTACTGTGTTCTTTCCAGCGGGCAAATTGCTGCGCCCCGCCCCGATGCTTGAGCCAGCGCATGATCGTCGTGTTCGGCCCCGTCACCTGCATACGGTAAATACCCAGGTTCGGGCTGTCGCGCTTGTCGCCGCCTTCCTGACCCGCTTCGGGGCCTTCGGTGACCACCAGCGGCCAGGTGATTAGCGGCGCGGGTTCACCGGGCCAGCAGGTTTGCACCGGCAATTTGGCAAGGTCGATGTCTTCCCCGGTCAACACCACTTCCTGGCAAGCAGCCTTACCCGTCGTTTTCGGCTTCATGGACATCACTTTTTTAAGCAATGGCAACATGTCCAGCGCCTCGCGCCAGCCGCCCGGTGGTTCGGGCTGACGCAGGAAAGCAAGGGTCTCGCCGATCTCGCGTAGTTGGTCGGGTTCCCGGCCCATGCCCCAGGCGACCCGCTCGATCGTGCCAAACAGGTTGACCAGCACAGACATCGGTGACTTTTCACCGCGCTCATCAACGACATTTTCAAACAGCACCGCAGGGCCCCCTTCGGCCAGCAGGCGGGTCTGGATTTCGGTCATCTCAAGGTTCGTGGAAACCGCTTCGGAAACCCGGACAAGGCGACCATCACGTTCCAGCCGTTCGATGAAATCTCGTAAACTTTTATATGACATGGTTCCATTTTTAGCGCGTTCGGGGGCCCATGAACAGTGGTTAAGGTACTGGAAGCGTTCCAGAATGTTGTATTGGTGTGAAAAGCGGGATACGGTTTCAAATCTTGCAGCTTTGATGGGAACCCGCACGTGGTTGAAGAACGCCGTAAAGAAGACAATACCTTCAAGCGGATGATCGATATCGGCATCGCGCTGTCCTCGGAGCGCGACCACAATCGATTAATGGAATTGATCCTTCTTGAGACCAAGGACTTATGCAACGCCGATGGCGGTACTTTGTATCTGCGCACGGAAGATGATCGCCTGAAATTTGAAATCATGCGCACTGATTCCCTGAACTTCGCCAAAGGTGGAACCACCGGCGAAGAGATCACCTTCCCGCCCCTGCAAATTTATAATCCTGAAACAGGCCAGCCAAACACCCACAACATTGCCACCCATGTGGCTTTAAGCGGTGAAACCGTCAGCATTCCCGATGCCTATGAAACCGACCAGTTCGACTTTTCAGGAACCAAAAAATTCGACGAGGGCACCGGTTATCGTTCAAAATCATTCCTGACGGTTCCGATGAAAAATCACGACGGAGACGTCATCGGCGTCATTCAGTTGCTCAATTCCCGGGACCGGGAAAGCGGCGAGGTTATCGCCTTCAACGAGGGCATCCAGCCGCTGATTGAATCGCTGACCTCGCAGGCGGCTGTCGCCCTGGATAACCAGAACCTGCTTTTGGCGCAAAAACAACTTCTCGACAGCTTTATCGCCATGATCGCCGGCGCCATTGATGCCAAGTCTCCTTACACCGGTGGCCATTGTCAGCGGGTGCCGGTTTTGGCGATGATGCTGGCCGATCAGGCCTGCGCATCGGATGAAGGCATTTTCAGCGACTTCGATATGAGCGACGATCAACGTTACGAGATGGAAATCGCCGCCCTGCTGCATGACTGCGGCAAGGTGACAACACCGGAATACGTGGTCGACAAGGCAACCAAGCTTGAAACCATTTATGACCGTATCCACGAGGTTCGCACGCGCTTTGAAATTCTTAAACGGGACGCCGAAATCGACTGCCTTAAGGCCATTATCGATGGCGGTGACGAGGCGGCGCTTCGGGCCGGGCTGGAAGAAACCTTAAGCGCCCTGGATGATGACTTCAAATTTATCGCCGATTCCAACATCGGCGGCGAATTCATGACCGACGAAGCCATCGAGCGGGTCAAAGCCATCGCCGCGACGACCTGGACACGAACCCTGGATGATCGCATTGGCGTCTCGCACGAAGAACTCAAGCGTATGGAACGTGCCCCGGCCAAACCCTTGCCTGCCGAAGAGCCGTTGCTGTCTGACAGGGCCGAACACGTTATTGAACGCGACCCGGCCAACAAGATTGCAGAGGATAACCCGTTTGGCTTCAAGATGAATGAGCCCGAGGACATGTATAACCGGGGCGAGCTTTATAATATGTGTATCCAGAAAGGCACCCTGACGACCGAAGAACGCTACAAGATTAACCATCACATGGTTCAAACCATCGCCATGCTGGGCCAGTTGCCATTTCCCAAACACTTGCTCAAGGTTCCCGAAATCGCCGGTGGCCACCACGAAACCATGATAGGCACAGGCTACCCTAAGCGCTTGAGCAAGGAAGACATGACCCTGCCCGCCCGAATGATGGCTATTGCCGATATCTTTGAAGCCCTGACCGCCTGTGACAGGCCTTACAAGAAGGCGAAAACGTTAAGCGAAAGTCTGAAAATCCTGTGGTTTATGAAAAAGGATCAACACATTGACCCGGACTTGTTCGAGTTGTTCCTGAAATCCGGCGTTTACAAAACCTACGCCGATAAATTCCTGATGGAGAGCCAGATAGACGAGGTCGATATCTCCCAGTATCTGGACTAAGCCATGTCGCCAACTGTCGTCCACGCGAAAGCCTATCCCTTTCCGATCCCTGAAAACTCTTACGTTGTCGAGGACGGGGGCTACCGGGAAATTGCCAAAGGCGAGCCCCTGCCTGATCTTTCCGGGTTAACGCCGGTGCTGGCCTGCGGCTCAAACCAGTCACCGGAACAACTGGCCCGTAAATTTGACAATCTGGGCGCGCACCCGATCCCGGTCCTGAAAGCCCGGGTCAAAGATTTCGACGCCGTCCATTCACCCCATTTCAGCGCCTATGGTTCGATCCCTGCGACGCTTCATTATCATGCCGGGGTTGAAGCAACGCTTTTTACCAATTGGTTAAACGATGAACAACTCGCACGGATGCACGAAACCGAAGTCAGCGCCGAAAATTATCACTATGTACGAATTGATGGCATCACCCTCGACATTGCCTTTGGCGCACGGCTGACGTCGGTGTATGCCTATATTTCAAGCCGCGGGGCGCTTTGCCATGACGGCAAGCCATTAGGATTGGCAGCGGTATCAACAACAGGACGTGCCTGGCCCGAAATATCGCAAAATGGTGTACAGGCCCTGGCCCGTGACCGCTTGTCGCCCGGGACAGCCCTTGAAGTCTTCATCACCGAAAATGTCGATAAAATAGAGACCCGACGGGCGAGAATAAAACAGCTGGCGCAAGACGCCCTGCCTTTCGGGTATCCTGCCACACGAATACAATGAGCACCGATAAAAACGCCATCAACGAAGATGCCCGAAACGTCAATCAGGCAGCAAATTTGCTGGGCCTGCGCGAGATCGATTTTTTCCGCCTCGCTCATCGCCGCTGGCATTCAAATGACGCCAGCAAGGACCAGATGGAGAAGATTTTCACCGCCTATATGTTTCACGAAACCGTGCCGCCCTGGGTCCGCCATTGCGCCCGCGAAGTCATCAACCGTGAAGGCATGAATATGCTCGACCCGGCCCAATTCGGGGTCGGTGATTTTCGCCATCAAAGCAAAGTGCCGAAAGTCGGCAAACTGTTTCTGATGATCGCCGGTCTGTTGATGGTCATTGTCTACATATCGATCCTGACAACAAAACACGGCTTCGATGACACCAACTGCCCGGGCCGCTACGCCAACAGGTTTGTCGAACAATGGGTATATATGATCAACGGCGAGCAACCTCCGGCCTGTAAAGAGGGCGAAGTTAAAGAACCTGCCCCGCAATAATGGCGGCGAAAACAATCAGGCCGAATGTGCGGTTTGATTTGAAACGGGCCAGACAACCCTTGGCGTCATCAATATCGAGTGTCATCGTCTGCCAGATCAAATGCGCAGCTGCAAAAGCCAGTCCCGTATAAAAGGCCCAACCGAGTGCGGCCAGATATCCACTTAAGGCGATCAGGGTGATGGTGCCTGAATAAAAACCGATCAGCCACCTGGCCGTATTTTCACCCAGCTTTAAAGCCGTCGATTTGATCCCGATCAGAATATCGTCCTCCTTATCCTGATGGGCGTAGATGGTGTCGTATCCCAGCGTCCACAAGATGCCGGCCATGTACAGGACACCCGCCGCAGCGGAAAGCCCTCCCTGCACCGCCGCCCAACCCAGTAATGCCCCCCAGTTAAAGGCCAGCCCCAGCACCACCTGTGGCCAGTATGTGATGCGCTTCATGAATGGATAGACGGCGACGACAACCAGCGATCCTGCGCCGACCATGACGGCGAAGGTATTGAATTGCAGCAAGACAGATAGGCCCAAAAGCAACTGAAGGCCCAAAAATCCAAAAGCCTGGCGAATACTGACAGCACCCGATGGAATGGGCCGTGTCGCCGTGCGCGCCACCCGGCCGTCAAAATCCCTGTCAGCGATATCATTCAAGGTGCAACCGGCGCCACGCATAATCAAAGCGCCAACCGCGAACAAGGCAACAAGCAAGGGATCGGGCCAGCCCGGGGTGGCAAGGGCAATGCTCCACCAGCATGGCAGCAACAGCAACCAGGTGCCAATTGGCCGGTCCAGACGGGCCAGATGCAGGTATGGTCGCAGCCAAGGCGGAGCCCACCTGTCAATCCAGGTCAACGCGGGCATGTCGCTGTCGATGCTTTTAAAGGCGGTGGTCATTATGCACTAAGGTAACCTGTCACTTGCCCGAATTCCACCGCCGCTTATGATAAGCACCATGATGTCTATTAAAATCAAAGCCCGGCTGTTTAGCAGCGCCGACATGGGGACAGGCGTAACGATCACGCCAAGCACCGATCAGGCCCACTATCTGTTGAAGGTGATGCGGGCCCAGAACGGTGATCACGTCATTGTCTTCAATGGTCGCGATGGCGAATGGTTAAGTGTCGTTCAGACAATTTCAAAAAAAGCCTGCGCGCTTGAGATTAAAGAACAACTGCGCCCGCAAATCCCGGAGCCGGATCTGTGGCTGGCTTTCGCACCCTTAAAGAAATCAAACACGGATTTCCTCGTCGAGAAAGCCACCGAGCTGGGTGTGTCGCGGTTGATCCCGGTGTTTACTGAAAACACCAATACCACCCGGGTAAAATCGGAACGCCTGGCGGCAATCTCCATGGAAGCGGCAGAGCAATGCGACCGCCTGAGCGTTCCTGAGGTCGCCGAACCGTTAAGCCTGACCGAGCTGATCACAGACTGGCCGAAAGGGCGCAGCCTTCTGGTTCCTGACGAAACCGGCGGCGGGCGCTCGCTAAAATCCGTACTGGAGACGTCAATTGACGATGCAGGCATAACCCCTCACGGCTTTTTGATCGGACCGGAAGGCGGGTTTGCCGCATCGGAACTTGACGCCTTGGACAAACTGCCGTTTGTTAACCGCGTCGGCTTAGGGCCGCGCATCTTGCGCGCGGAAACGGCTGCCCTTGCGGCCATTGCCTGCTTCCAGGCTGTGGCCGGAGACTGGCAACAAGCCCCGCGCTTTAACAACGGATACTTTTTCAATGCCCGCAAATGAATTTTTCACCACCAAACAACACTTGCTCGATTACATGGCCTCAGGCTGCAAGCCCCCGGAAAAATGGCGGATTGGCACCGAGCATGAAAAATTCGCCTACCACTTAAAAGACCTGACATCCCTTGAATACGAAGGCGAAGCGGGCATCCGCGCCCTGCTCGAAGGAATGACTAAGTTCGGCTGGGAACCGGTGATGGAAGGTGGCAATCCGATTGCCCTGATCAAGCCTGATAATTCATCGATCACCCTTGAACCTGCCGGTCAGGTCGAACTATCCGGCGCGCCGCTGGAAGATATTCACCAAACCTGTTCGGAAGTTTCAGAACATTTAAGGCAGGTTAAGGAAGTCGCCAAGGAGCTGGGCATCGGTTTTATTGGCCTTGGCTATCAACCAAAATGGCCGCGCGACAAGGCGCCCTGGATGCCAAAATCCCGCTACGGCATCATGCGCGAATACATGCCGAAGGTTGGCTCCATGGGCCTTGAAATGATGCAATCGACTTGCACGGTCCAGGTTAATCTTGATTTCGATAGTGAGGCGACCATGGTCAAGATGTTCCGTATATCCCTTGCCCTGCAACCCATCGCCACCGGCCTTTGGGCCAACTCACCGTTCAAGGATGGCAAACCATCGGGTTTCTTAAGTTACCGCAGTCATATCTGGACTGATACCGATCCGGATCGTTGCGGGACCATTCCGTTCGTTTTTGAAGACGGTTTCGGTTTTGAGCGTTATGTCGATTACATGCTCGATGTGCCTATGTATTTCGCCTACAGGGATGGCACTTATATTGATGCTTCCGGGCAATCATTCCGTGACTTTATGAACGGCACCCTGCCTGCCCTGCCCGGTGAATATCCAACTGAAAAGGATTGGGAAGATCATTTAACCGTCGCCTTCCCGGAAGTCCGCCTGAAGAAATTTCTTGAAATGCGCGGCGCCGATGGCGGCCCTTGGAACAGGCTTTGCGCCCTCCCCGCTTTCTGGGTCGGGCTGCTTTACGATGATCAGGCACGCGAAGCCGCCTGGGATATGGTCAAGAACTGGACCGCCGAAGAACACCTGATGTTACGCAACGAAGTGCCCAAACAAGCTCTCGGCACTCCGTTCAGGAATGGAACCGTCTGCGATTTGGCCCTGGACGCGCTTGATATTGCCCACGAAGGTCTGTCCCGACGCGGCGTCCAAGATGGTATCGGTTTGGATGAAACCCATTTCCTGAATCCGTTATTCCGTATTGCAGAATCTGGCTTTACCCCGGCCGAAGACCTACTTTGTGCTTATGAGCGGCGTTGGCATAAAAACATCGATTTGATATTCAAAGAGTATTCCTACTAGAAATAAAGTGTTTGGCTTTCCCCCTTTTGCGTCTGCGTGTATATAAAGGGGCATAATATTTCTGGGAATTTCAACAAACTGACCGATGCCTGACGCTCGAATTGAATTAGACGAGATAGAACACGCGCTCCACCACGGAGAGTTTTGCTTCTATTATCAGCCAAAAATATCCTTCGCCACTGGTCAGATTGTTGGCGGAGAAGCTTTGTTGCGCTGGATCAAGCCCGATGGCACGGTTGTTCCGCCTGGGGAATTCCTGCCACAAGCCGAACAATCAGGTTTCATCACCAATATCACCGCTGTCATGCTGCCCGAACTTGTAGATGACATCGAAAAAATCCGGATCGTCAAATCTGACGCCCAGATCGCCTTCAACATTTCGGCGCTCGATCTTTACTCACCCTATATCGTCAAGATGTTGCGTAGCTTCATCGGCTCCAAACGCATCAATCCGGGCAATATCCAAATCGAAGTTACCGAAACCGCTCTTGTTGATAACTCCGAGCGTATCAATATCGCGCTGCTCGACCTGGTCGCCCTGGGTATCGAGATCGCCATGGATGATTTTGGCACCGGCTATTCGTCCCTGGACCTGTTAAGCCGCTTGCCTATTTCCGCCTTGAAACTGGATCAGGGCGTTGTCCGCAGAATGGCCGAGGATGTCAAGAACACGCACATCGTTCGTTCCAGCCTTTATATGGCCCGTGAACTATCCATTAAAACCGTTGCCGAAGGCGTCGAAAGCAGGGGCACCTATACATACCTGATGGCCGCCGGTTGCAACGAAGTGCAGGGTTTCTGGATCAGCCCGCCCTTGCCGCTTGACGAATATATTTCCCTTTGCGAAAGCAATCCCCAGTGGCCGGGATCGTCGTTCGGATTGCTTTACAATGCCTGGGTTAATCACATTTCCTATCGCCGCAAGGTTCTTGATGCCGCCCTGACCCTGTCCATGACCGAACAGGACGAATGGACGAATTTACCGAAAATGGATCTGGCCCACAGCCCCGCCCGCTGTCGCCTGGGTCAATGGTACATGGGGGAAGTCAGCGAAAGTGAAGAAGGTCGCCGCCAGTACAAGCAGCTCGAAGAACCCCACAGGCTTATGCACGCTGCAGGGGCGTCACTGATCAAGGCCATCCGCACCCAATCGACGGCGCGGGACATTACCCGGGCCACCCGCATTTTCCTTGAATATTCCGATGTCGTCGACGCCGAAGTATCGCGCATCGTCGAGCGGGACCTGGAAAAGACCTTCGCCGAACTGGATGTCGAAAGGGGCAAGGAGATACCCTCTGTCGCCAACCTGATCAGCGAATACGATATCGAATAGATTAAGTCGCGGTGCCGCCAACAGTCAGGCCATCGATCCTGATGGTTGGCTGACCGACGCCGCAAGGAACACCCTGGCCGTCTTTTCCGCAGGTGCCAACACCCGGATCCAAAGCCATATCATGTCCGATCATCGAAACACGGGTTAACACATCCGGGCCGTTACCGATCAACGTCGCCCCCTTGACCGGGGCACCAATCTTGCCGTCCTCGACCATATAGGCCTCCGTACAACTGAAGACAAACTTGCCCGACGTGATATCAACCTGACCGCCGCCAAAGTTGGTGGCATAGAGACCATTATTAACCGAACGCAGAATTTCTTCAGGATCATGCTCACCGGCCGGCATGAAAGTATTGGTCATGCGCGGGATTGGTGCGTGGGCATAACTTTCACGGCGGCCATTCCCGGTCGAGGCAGCCCCCATCAGACGGGCGTTCATACGATCGTGCATGTAGCCTTTTAAAATACCATCTTCAATCAACACGGTTTTCTGAGCCGGTGTTCCTTCATCATCAATGGTCAGCGACCCGCGACGGTCGGAAATCGTACCATCATCAATGACAGTGACGCCGGGTGAGGCAACGCGCTCTCCCAAAAGACCTGAAAATGCAGATGTTTTCTTGCGATTGAAGTCGCCTTCAAGGCCGTGGCCGATGGCCTCGTGCAGCAAAATGCCCGGCCAACCGGGGCCAAGCACGACATCCATTTCACCAGCCGGGGCCGGGACTGATTCCAGATTGACCAGAGCCAGACGCAGCGCTTCATCGACCGCCTTTTTCCAGGTTTCGGGTTTAAGATATTCATCGTAAGGAACCCGTCCACCGGTGCCATAACTACCGGTTTCCATTCGATCACCCTGAGCCGTCATGATGTTAACGTTGAGACGGACCAACGGGCGAATATCGCCAGCCCTGACGCCGTCAGGCCTGAGCACCTGCACCGCTTGCCAACTGCCTGTCAGCGAAGCCGTAACCTGGGCTACACGCTCGTCCTTTGATCTGGCGTAAGCATCCATATCGGCCAGCAATTTCACCTTGGTTTCAAAATCGACCATGCTTAGAGGATTGTCATCAACGTAAAGCTGGGTGTTGGTGCCGGGTGGCGGCGCGGCCAGCGTTCCGCCGTATCCTGCGTGCACGGTCTTGACAGTATCCCCGGCCCGTTTGATGGCTTCTTCGCTCAGTTCGGAAGCGTGGGAATAGCCCGTGACTTCACCTGAAACAGCGCGCAATCCGAACCCCTGTGAGGTATCGAAACTGGCATTCTTCAACTGCCCGTCGTCAAAGACCACGGCCTCGGACTGGCTGTATTCAAGGTACAGTTCACCGTCATCGGCCCCGCTTAAGGCGTCTTCAGTCAGGCTTTCGACCCGGGACAGGTCCATACCGGCCCGATTAAAGAAAAGCTCATCAGTGCGCGAAAGGTCGCTCATGGAAACTCCTAAATCATTTCATTTCTGTCGATAGACTATAACGAATGGATTAGCTTCATATAGGGATTCCTTTTTGATTTTGCGCCCTATCAGAAACAAATTGGTAAGAACGACTGAAATCCCATTTTTCTTGACCTGAACGACTTCGGTCAGTAAAAAACTTCCATACGTGGTGATTTGCACGACCAGCTTGCGACCACGGAAAAAAAACTCGCTAAAAGGTCGGCGCTCTTGATAGGGCCCTGACCATGACTGTCGGGGCTTTTTTTGTTCCTTCGCCCCATTTTTGAAGGACAAGTGAGACGTTGGAG
Source organism: Rhodospirillaceae bacterium (assembly GCA_018662005.1). Classification (NCBI taxonomy): domain Bacteria; kingdom Pseudomonadati; phylum Pseudomonadota; class Alphaproteobacteria; order Rhodospirillales; family Rhodospirillaceae; species Rhodospirillaceae bacterium. The sequence continues at coordinate 93,550 of JABJHA010000014.1, forward strand.
ATAAATTCCATGACGACCAAGAAAACCGATCCACAAAACTGGCGTCCGGCAACCCAACTGATTCGCGGTGGCACCGAACGTTCCGGGTTCGATGAGACCAGCGAAGCCTTGTACATGACATCGGGCTACGTCTACGAATCACCAGAAGAAGCCGAACAGGCCTTCAAGGGCGAGAAAGACCGTTTTGTCTATTCCCGTTACGCCAACCCGACCGTCGCCATGCTGGAAAAACGGCTGGCATTACTGGAAGGCGCCACCTACTGCAACGCCACGGCCAGTGGCATGTCCGCTGTTTTCGCGGCCCTCGCCTGTCAGCTTAAAACCGGTGACCGGGTCGTCGCCTCGCGCGCCCTGTTCGGATCATGTCATTACATCATCACCGAATTACTGCCCGGTTTCGGTATTGAAGGGGTGCTGGTTGACGGCACCGATCTTGATCAATGGGACGCCGCCCTATCCCAACCGACCAACGCGGTGTTCCTGGAAACGCCATCAAACCCGACACTGGAAATCATCGACATCAAGGCTGTATCCGAACGTGCCCACAAGGCTGGCGCCTGCGTCGTGATCGACAATGTTTTCGCCACCCCGGTATTGCAAAAACCACTGCAACTGGGGGCCGACGTTGTCGTCTATTCATCGACAAAACATATCGACGGCCAGGGCCGTTCCATGGGTGGTGCGATCCTTTCCAATGACCAGGATTTCGCCGAAGAGAAACTTAAACCTTTCTTGCGCAACACCGGCCCGTCGGCCAGTCCGTTTAATGCCTGGCTACAGTTAAAGGGACTTGAGACCCTTGACCTGAGAGTCGAAAAAATGGCCGCCAACGCCCTGGAGGTTGCCCGCTTCCTTGAAGCCCGGGACGGCATTCAAAAGGTTTTCTATCCGGGTCTCGAAAGCCATCCCCAGTTCCAACTTGCAAAAACCCAAATGGGTAGTGGTTCAACAATTGTCGCCTTTGAGGTCCCCGGCGGGCGAGAGGGCGCGTTCAAATTGTTAAACGGTGTCGATATCATCGACATCTCCAACAACCTGGGTGATTCAAAAAGTCTGATTACCCATCCGGCAACGACAACCCACCAGCGCCTGAGCCCCGAGGAACGCGCCATGATGGGAATTGAGGACGGGTTGATTCGCCTGTCGGTCGGACTGGAAGACGTGGAAGACCTGAAGGAAGATCTGGAACGCGCATTAAAGGTCATGCGTTGACAGAGGAGCTTGGCATTGAGGCGTTAAAAGCTGGCGATTACAAGTCAGCCATTTCGTATTTTGAGGCCGCAGTCAAAATCGATCCCGACAATGGAGCTATTCGCTATCATCTGGCCCAGGCACTTCGCCATGATGGGCGCGAAGGCGACGCGATCATTGAAGCGACCGAGGCTCTGGCTCGTGACCCTGCCCACAATGAAGCGGCCCGTCTGTTAACTTACCTGCTCAGCTTCCTCAAGCTTCGCAATCCCGGTGGTATCAACCCGGCGGGGCTCGCTGCGGCATTCAATTTCATCAACGTCGACCATCAGGTTCTCGCCACCCCGGCCCTGGCTTACCTTAAGCAATGCACGCCTTTATGTGATGCCCTGATGGTGTGCCAGGCGCAAGGCTGGTCAGCAGGCGCTCAATGGCTGTTGTCATCGAAAGGCCGCACGGTTTTACGTGATCCCCTATTGCTTACGACATTAGGCGCCGCCGCCAACACGGATCTGGATATCGAACTGTTACTGACGGCATTACGCAAAGTTCTGTTGATGAGCGCGCCGGATAAAACTTTTCGCAAAGCTCATATTCTGGAATTTATCTACGTGCTGATCAGGCTGTTGGAAATCAATGAGTATGTCTTTGCCGTATCCAATGAAGAGCAACAACAGCTTGAGAACATCTTCATTAATCCGCAGGGCGTTGCCAAAGGATCACGGGCGGCGGCGGAAAGTCTATTGCTAAAGGCGCTTTATGCACCCCTTTGGCGGCTTCTGGGTGAGGACGGCAAGAATTGTGATGAATGGAAAGTCACACCCAAAAAGTGGGGTGACATGATCAGCGCACATATTGGCGAAAGAAATAAAGTCGCCGAAGCCGCGCAAGGAATCGAATGCCTTGGTGACATCGGTGATGAAATTTCACAAAACGTTGCCCGCCTTTATGAGGAAAATCCTTATCCACGGTGGTTGAGCTTGCATACCCCGAGTGTCAAAAGTCGCCGCAATTTATTGGCGGGTTATTTTACAGATAAGGAATTGGCCTTCATGGAGGCCCCCTGCACGGTATTGATCGCGGGTGCGGGAACCGGTCAGCAGGCCGTCGATGCCGCCTTGGGGTATGGTCCCAATGCCGCCCTCACGGCAATTGATCTTAGCCTCGCCAGCCTTGGCTACGCCAAGCGAATGGCTGAACTGTTCCAGGTCGACAATCTGCGCTTTATGCAATGCGACATTTTGAATACCGGTTTGCTTGAGGGAGAATTTGACGTCATCGAGAGCATCGGCGTCCTCCACCATATGGATGATCCGTGGCTGGGCTGGAAGACGCTTGTTGAAAAACTTCGCCCCGGTGGATTGATGAAAATCGGCCTCTACAGCAGCGCCGCCCGGCGTACCATTGCCTCCCTCAGGAAGGAAATTGAAGCCCGCGAAACGGGCGATGACGAGCAAACAATTCGCGATTACCGCCAGAGCATTATCAATCAGGGTGCGGATGGGGAAGGCGCGTTCCTGTTGCAATCAGCAGATTTTTTCAGTCTCAGCAATTTTCGCGATCTGATGTTTCACGTCAGTGAACAACATGTGACGATCCCTGAAATCGCCACCTTCATGACGACAAGCGAGCTGACTTTCCATGGCTTCGAGATTCCCCTCGATATCGTCGATGGCTATCCGGGCAGCGATGCAATTCTTGATCTTGAAAGCTGGCATGATTTTGAGGACAGCCACCCCGATACGTTCAAAGGCATGTATGTTTTCTGGTGTCGCAAAAACTAAAATCAGCCGCTGTTGCGCAAGCCTGCTGATATGCCGTTGATGGTGAGCTGAATGCCACGCAAAACCTTTGGGTTTTCTGATTCCCGGCGATACTTTTTCATCAGCTCCAGCTGAAGATGATTGAGCGGATCAAGATAGGGGAACCTGTTGTGCATGGAGCGTTCCAGCAACGGGTTGGCCTGCAAAAGTCTCTCATTGCCGGATATCTTCAAGACCGCATCAATCGAGAGTTGCCACTCTGCACGGATACGATCAAAAATTCTTTTACGCAGTTCTTCATCGGCGACCAGTTCCGAATAACGTCGGGCGATGGCGATACTGCTTTTTGACAACACCATGTCGATGTTGGAAAGCTGGGTACGGAAAAAAGGCCACTTGAGATAAAGTTCCTGCAGGAAGGCAGTGCCCTTATCCGGATTATCCTCCAGCCACTTTTCCACCGCCGAGCCAAAGCCGTACCAGCCCGGCAACATCAAGCGGCATTGGGCCCAGCTAAACACCCACGGAATGGCGCGCAAGTCCTCAATCTTATGGGTCTTGCTTCGCGATGGCGGCCTTGAACCAATATTCATGGTGGCGATTTCATTGATCACCGTTGAAGACCAGAAATAATCCTCAAAACCTTCCGTTCCGTAGACCAGATCACGGTATGCGCTAAATGCTTCCCTTGAAAGTTCGTCCATCACGGCCATGTACGCAAGGGGCGGCGGGGTCTGGTTTTCATGCAGAAGGGTGGCATCCAAAGTTGCAGCGGCAAGAATTTCAAGATTGCGGCGGCCCAGGTCGGCGTTGGAATATTTACTCGAAATGATTTCACCCTGCTCGGTCATACGCAACTGGCCCTGCACCGCCCCGGCGGGTTGGGCCAGGATTGCATCGTAGCTGGGGCCGCCGCCTCGCCCGACCGTGCCGCCACGTCCATGGAACAGGCGCAGTTTGATATCGTGACGGGCAAAAAGGTCGATCAGCCCCGTTTGCGCCTTGTAAAGTTCCCAGCCCGAGGTGACAAAGCCACCGTCTTTGTTACTGTCGGAATAGCCGAGCATCACTTCCTGGACACCATCAAGGTTGTCCACCAATTGCCTGTACACAGGGATCGACAACACCCGGTCCATGATATCCAGACAATTGCGAAGATCGGCAATGGTTTCAAACAGCGGAACGATATGCAACGCGCAACCGCCTTCCGCAGTCACCAGATTGACCTGCTTGAGCAATACCGCAAGTTCCAGTATGTCCGATACGGACCTGGTATTGGATATGATCGACGTGGTGATCGCCTTTTCACCCAAGGCCTGGCGAGTAGCCGCTGCCGCTTGCAGGATATCCAGTTCGGATTTGGTATCTTCTGTGTAGTCCCATCCGCTGCGAAGCAATGACCGGCCCGAGCGCAGTTCCGCGACAAGCAAATCAACCCGTTGATCCTCGGATAACCGGGAATAGTCAATATCAGCATCAATCGCATTAAACAGTTCTGTAATAACCTGTTCATGAACCGATGAATTTTGCCGCATATCAAGGCTGGTCAGGTGGAACCCGAAACAATCGACGGCCCGTCGCAAGTCCCGCAAACGCCCGTCGGCAAGGTCGGCAAGGCCATTTGATTCCAGCGACTGATGAATGATATCCAGATCATCGGCAAAATCGGCCGGTCCCAGGTAAGGTGGGGCGGCACCAACCGGCTTACGGGGGGGCTCTCCGAGATCGAGTTTTTCTGCCGTAGCCGCCAGGCGGGCATAAACGCCGGATATGGCCCGCCGGTAAGGTTCGTTGGCACGGTGGAGGGATGTATCGGGCGACTGTTCATCGAGGTTTTGCAAACCAACCGATACATTGACCAGCGCCGCAGACATGGACATCTCGGCCCCCAAACGGTGCAACTCCTTAAAATAAAAGGAAAACGCCTTGGCACCCTGACGCTGTACGGTCTTGCTCAAAACATCGGCGGTAACAAACGGGTTTCCGTCCCGGTCACCACCGATCCAGCTGCCGATCTGCAAAAAGGACGCAAGCGGCTGGCCCGGACTGTCACCCGACATTTCCTCTAGCCGGTCTTCAATCGCCCTGTAAATTTTCGGTAGCTGATCCAGGAAGGTGTAATCGTAGTAGGTCAGCCCGTTTGAAACTTCGTCGAGAACATTCAGGCGGCTGTTGCGCAACATGCCGGTTTGCCATAGCGCCAGAATTGCCCGGCGAATATGAACTTCGATTTCCTTGCTTTCATCGGGGGTTAAATCCACCTGACCGCGCCGCGCCAAAAGGGCCGCAATGGCCAGTTCATGACCCATTGTGCTTTTGCGCCGGACTTCGGTTGGGTGAGCCGTCAACACAGGATGAACGTGGGCGTCTGCAAAGAAGGCGTTCAGTTCCGCTGTGCTGATCCCTGCTTCTGCCGCTCGCGCCAATACATTTTTCATAGAGCCGCGCCGGGGTGGATCACCGGCCCTGTCATGACTGCGGGTTCTGCGCACATGGTGCAGGTCTTCGGCGATATTGGCCAAATGAGAGAACAGGCTAAAGGCCCGTATCACGTCAACGGCCTCTTTCGGATCAAGCCGTTTTAATATTTTTTCCAGTTCTTTTTTTGCCGGTTCAGCGTCATCGCGATGGTAACGCACCGAGGTTTGGCGGATCATCTCGACGATCTCGAAGGCGTCATCACCGTTCTGTTCGCGCACCGTGTTTCCCAGCAGGCGGCCCAACAGATGGATATCATCACGCAACGGCGCATCTTTATCCGCGTTCAAGGAGGCTTCCGTCATCGTCACCCCTGCACCCAGGGCAGGCTATCAACTTTCCAGCCGTTAATTGTGCCACGGTGGCCAGCGGGGTCCTTGTCGCCTTCAAAACCATAGGCGATGTTGTAACAGGTCGAAAAACCAGCCGTGGTCAAAGCGATGGCGGCAGCTTTCGAGCGCTGGCCGGAGCGACAGAGAATCACCAGATCCTGGGTCGGATCAACGCCGGTCTCCGACACCTGTGTGAGGAAGTCAGCATTAATTTGCATGGACGGAAAGACCAGCCAGGGCACCAGCAACGGTTGACGCGCCAGCGCACTTAAATCCGGCAATCCGACATAAGCCCATTCCGCCGGTGTACGCACATCTAGCAACCCAGCCCTGGTGTTATCAGCCATCACCTGCCAGGACTGTTTTGGCCCGATATCGCCGGCATATGCACCTTCGTTCACCGTAAAACCCCTCAAATAATGGGAGAAACCCTTGTTTCTCTTGCCAATCACCGCACAAATGGATATGACCACTGTAATAAATACGCATAGCTATGCGTATTTAATCCGACGACTGAAAGAATAGCATGACAGACCTTACCCTCGCCCATCATTTATCATTCAAAGATCTGTACGACAATGATGGATTGATCCGCCTCGACAAGGCTTTCCTTGAACACATGCAAGAAGCCGATGGCGATCTTTCCAGGCGTCTCATCGATGCCCGTAAAGATCCTGACGCTCTGGACGAGAAAGCAACGTCCGATCTTATTTTGGATTTAGGCCCACATGTTGATGATTTTATCGGACATTTGTTTGGTATTGAGCGACAGATCCGCGAACTAGCCGAACGCCATCATGATCTGGCGCCCCTGTTCGCCTGTAAAAGGTTATTCGTTCAACGCCAGGCGGCCAAAAAAATAAAGCCGGATGAAGCCGGGACAATCGACGGCTCAGGCCTGGAGCAACAACTGACGGCGCAAATGGGTGACGCCTTTGATCAACTGACATTCGCCAAAACCGTGATGAACTGGCTCGATGATGAAGAGACCAATGCCGACGCCCTTGATATGGCCAGGCGCTACGCTGCCTGGGCTTTCCATACACAAGCAGGAAAGCAGCGCCATCGCGCCGATGTTTTGTTCAAGGGGCCTGAAAAAGTCGACTTCATGAATTTGGTGGAGGCCGAAACCTTTCACGACCACGGCACCGATATTCTGCACCTGCCGCCCGAATCTCAACATCCCCGCGACGGCTTCGCCCTGACCGATCAGGGATGCGATCTTGTCGGCGCGCTTGACCAGGCGAACTATTGCGTCATCTGCCATGACCGGGGCAAGGACACCTGCTCGCGTGGCATTCGCGATAAACAAAGCGGTGCTTTCGCCAGCAATGAGCTGAACATTCCACAGGCCGGTTGTCCGTTGGAAGAAAAGATATCCGAAATGCACAAAGCCAAGGCTGACGGTCATGCCGTGGCGGCGCTGGCGATCATCGCCATCGATAACCCGATGACAGCAGCCACCGGTCACCGTATCTGCAATGACTGCATGAAAGCCTGCATCTACCAAAAACAGGAACCGGTCAATATTCCCGAAGCCGAAACACGGACGCTCAAAGACGTTCTTGAATTACCCTGGGGATTTGAAATCTATTCCCTGCTAACCCGCTGGAACCCCTTGAACTTCAAACGCCCCCATCCGGCCAGTGACAGCGGCTACAAAGTATTGGTCGTCGGCCAGGGACCGGCCGGTTTCACCCTTGCCCATTACCTGATGAATGAAGGCCACACGGTCGTTGCCATTGACGGGGCCAAAATCGAACCGCTGGATGCTTCTTTAAGCGGCATCAGCCAAAGTGGCGAGCGGACTGCCTTCGAACCGATCCATAGCTTTACCGATATTGAAGAACCGCTGGACGAGCGAACCATGGCCGGTTTTGGCGGCGTTGCCGAATACGGGATCACCGTGCGCTGGAACAAGAATTTTCTAAAAGCCATCCGTATCATGCTCGAACGCCGTGCCCACTACACCCTGTATGGCGGGGTTCGCTTCGGTGGTGCGATCACCGCTGACAACGCCTTCGAGATGGGCTTCGATCACATCGCCCTTTGCATCGGCGCTGGCAAACCAACCGTGCTTGGCATTCCCAACGCGCTGGCCCGCGGTGTTCGTCAGGCATCGGATTTCCTGATGGCGTTGCAGTTGACCGGGGCGGCGAAGTCCGACTCCGTAGCCAACCTCAACATCCGCCTGCCGGTTGTCGTCATTGGCGGCGGATTGACTGCCATCGATACGGCGACCGAGGCGCTGGCCTATTACGTTAAACAGGTCGAGAAATTCCTTGTCCGGCATGAGAAACTGGCTGCCAACGGCGGCGTCGATGCGGACTGGAGCAAGGAAGAACAAGGTTTCGCCGAAGAGTTTCTGCAACACGGCAAGGCTATACGTGATGAGCGGCAAGCAGCCGCTAAGGAAGACCGTCTACCCAATTTTGCGCCATTGCTCGACAGCTGGGGTGGGGCGACCATTGCCTACCGGCGTCGCCTGATTGATGCGCCCAGTTACACCCTGAACCACGAAGAAATCACCAAAGCCTTTGAGCAGGGCATCAATTTCGCCGAGATGGTCTCTCCCGTCGCCATCGACGTGGATGACCACGGCCATGCCCAGGCAATCAAACTTGAAGTACAGGAACTGGACGAACACAACCGCCCCAATGCGACAGGCCATGTTATTTCCCTGCCTGCACGATCAATCCTGATCGCTGCCGGAACCCAACCCAATACGGTGATCGCCCGCGAATATCCCGGTTTTGCCGATCTTGACGGCAAATACTTCCAGGCCGAAGACGAAGACGGCAATATTGTTTCACCTGAATGGTCGGCCAAGCCCGAAGAAGCGCAAGTGACCATGAAGGTCACCGAAAACGGTCATTCCATTACCTTCTTTGGCGATCTCCACCCATCCTTTGCCGGTAATGTGGTAAAAGCCATGGCCAGCGCCAGGCGGGGCTATCCGGTAATCAACCGGCAACTGGTAAAAAATCCGCCGAGCCCCGTCAGCGCGTCCAATCTGGTGGAGCAGCTTGATCATGGACTTCGGGCTCGTGTTGTCGACGTCATTCGCCTGACCCCCAACATCGTCGAGGTCGTCTTGCACGCGCCGCTGGCGGCCAGGGCTTTCAAGCCGGGGCAGTTTTTCCGCCTGCAAAACTTCGAGGCCAACGCCAAACGCTGTGACGGCACGGTTCTGGGCATGGAAGGTCAGGCACTGACCGGGGCCTGGGTCGACGTTGAAAAAGGACTGGTCGCCACCATCGTCCTTGAAATGGGTGGCTCATCCAGCTTGTGTGAACTATTGCAACCGGGAGAGCACGTCATCCTGATGGGACCGACAGGCGCGCCGACGGAAACCCCCGGCGGCGAGACCGTTGTTCTGGTCGGCGGCGGGCTGGGCAACGCCGTGCTGTTTTCCATCGGTCAGGCGTTTCGCCAGGCAGGATCAAAGGTTCTCTACTTCGCCGCCTACAAAGGCACCGGCGACCGTTACCACATTGACAACATCGAAGCCGCCGCCGACACCATCGTCTGGTGTTGCGACGAAGCGCCCGGCTTTGAACCCGGACGCGATGGCGACAAAGCCTTTGTCGGCAATGTTGTCGAGGCCATGACCGCTTACGCCAATGGTGGCCTGGGCGACAACCCGATTTCCATGAAAGACGCCGAACGGATGCTTGTCATTGGTTCGGACGTCATGATGAAGGCCGTCGCCGATGCCCGACACGGTATTTTGAAAGAACACCTTGATCCGGCCCATACCGCCATCGGCTCCATCAACTCGCCCATGCAATGCATGATGAAGGAGATCTGCGCCCAGTGTCTGCAATTGCACAGGGACCCTGAAACCGGTGAGGAAACGATCATCTTCTCATGCTTTAATCAGGATCAGAATCTTGATCATGTTGTCTTCCCGGCCCTCAAACAACGGCTGCTTCAAAACGCCGTGCAGGAGAAACTAACCCGCCAATGGATCATGCATTGCATGTCGGACTTGCAAGACGCGGGTTAAAAGGCCATTTTCCAGCAATGACGGATTCTCAAAGCAATGATCAGGCTGAAGCGCTCGGCCTGTTGGAAGATTTAATCGGACAGGCCAAAAAAGCCGGCGCCGATGACTGTGACGCGGTCTTTATCAAAGGCGTATCCCTGTCGAAATCAATACGACTGGGAAAACCTGAACATCTGGAACGCTCCGAAGGCCGTGATATTGGCCTTAGGGTCTTTATCGGCCAGCGCCAGGCTATCGTGTCATCCTCTGATACCGCACCCGAAGCACTGGCGGAACTTTCGATGCGCGCCGTTGCCATGGCCCGTGCCGTACCCGAAGACCCCTATTGCGGACTTGCCGAAGCGGGACAATTAGCCAAAGACATTCCCGATCTCCAATCCTGCGACCCTTTCGAGCCTGACGCCGAACATTTAAGCGATCTCGCTAGCCGTGCTGAAGAAGCGGCATTGGCGGTTTCCGGTGTTACCAATTCGGAAGGTGGTTCGGCGGGCTGGGGTGCCTACACGGTAGCCATGGCGGGCTCAAACGGATTTTCTCACGCCTACGCCAATTCCAGCCATTCGCTCAGCGCCTCGGTGATTGCCGGTGAAGGCACCGGAATGGAACGCGATTACGACTATACCGCCGCCGTATACGCTGCCGATATGGAAAGCCCGGAAGCCATCGGCAAGAGTGCCGGTGAAAAAGCCATCAAGCGCCTGCACCCGAAAAAAGTTGAAACCGCTGCTGTACCGATCATTTACGACCCACGGGTATCAAAAAGCCTGATCGGGCATCTGTCGGCAGCCGTCAACGGCTCGTCGATTGCCCGTGGCTCATCATTTTTGAAAGACAAGATGGGACAGCGGATTTTTGCCAAAGGCGTCAATATCATCGACGATCCGCATCGTAAACGCGGACTGAAATCCCGTCCCTTCGACGGCGAAGGCGTGGCCACCAGACGCTCGCATCTGATCAATGACGGCGAACTGACAACATGGTTCATGGATCTGCGTTCGGCCCGCCAACTGGGGCTTGAAACGACGGGCCACGCTTCAAGGGGAACCTCCTCACCACCATCACCTTCGGCCAGCAATCTTTATCTGGAGCCCGGCACCATGACCCCGGAAGAACTGATGGCGGATATTGGGCAGGGACTTTATGTCAACGAACTGATCGGTTTTGGCATCAATGGCGTAACCGGCGATTATTCACGCGGGGCCAGTGGTTTCTGGATTGAAGACGGCAAAATCGCCTTCCCGGTCAGCGAAGTCACCATCGCAGGAAACCTGAACGAAATGTTTGCAAATTTAAGCGCCGCCAACGATCTTGAATTCCGCTACGGCATTGATGCGCCAAGCGTTCGTGTTGATGGCATGACGGTGGCCGGGCGCTAGCTACCAGCGCCTTGGCATGTTAATGTCCGGCAGTATTTAACGGGGAAATTACAGCCGTGGATGACCGGTCCTTAACGAAGGAACACCAACACCAATCAACCTCCAGCCTGATGCGCAGGCTGGCTGGCGAGTATATCCGGCCTTATATAGGCTGGATTTCATCGGCGGTGTTTTTCATGATCATCGTTTCGGCAGCCACCGGCATATCCGCGTGGCTAATGGAACCCATCGTCGATGATGTTTTCATCGCCAAAAACAAAGACACTTTATGGCTTGTTGGTCTGGCGGTTTTCGTCACGTTCGCCGTCAAAGGGGCCGCCAATTATGCCCAGGCGGCTTTAATGAGCCGGGTCGGACTGAAAATTATCGCCGATGCGCAAAGTCGCTTGTTCGCGCACCTTGAACGCATGGATCTGGGCTTCTTCCATTCCAACCCGACGGGAACCCTTATTTCACGCTTTACCACCGATATCGGGCAAATGCGGGCCATCGTCTCCAACGTTCTGACCAGTCTGGGCAAGGATCTGATGAGTCTGATCGCCCTTGTAGCTGTGATGTTTTACCAAAACTGGCAACTCGCCTGCATCGCAATTTTCATTTTTCCTATCGCCATCCTGCCAATTTCCAGACTGGGCAAACGCATACGCAAGGTCACCGCCAATACCCAGGTTGAAGTCGGTTTGTTCATGACCCTGCTTGAGCAAACCTTTCAGGGCATTCGCGTGGTCAAGGCTTACGGGATGGAAGCCTACGAAAAAGGCCGCATGGATGAAGTGATCACAAAACTGTTCTCTTTAAGTTTTAAATCCGCCCGTATTCGCGCTCTGGCCAGCCCGATCATGGAATCCCTCGGCGGTGTCGCCGTTGCCATCGTCATCATTTATGGCGGCCAGCAGGTCATCGACGGGGTTAATTCCCCCGGCGCCTTCTTCTCGTTCATCACCGCCCTGCTGATGGCTTACGAGCCCATGAAACGACTGGCCAATCTGAACGCCAACATGCAGGAGGGTCTGGCCGGCGCCCAGCGCTTGTTTGATGTCCTTGATACGGAACCTGTGATTCTCGATAAACCGGATGCCCGCCCTTTAAGCGACATTCAGGGGGAAATTGCCCTCACGAACGTCCATTTTTCCTATACATCGGACACCCCTGCACTTTCCGGCGTAAATCTAAATGTTCCCGCCGGAAAGCGGGTCGCCCTTGTTGGACCATCGGGGGCTGGAAAATCGACGATTCTCAACCTGATACCACGTTTTTATGACATCAATGAAGGCTCCGTCAGCATCGACGGCATTGATGTGCGCGACGTGACCATGTGCTCGCTGCACGAAAATATCGCCCTGGTCAGTCAGGAGATCACCCTTTTTGATGACACGGTGCGGGCCAATATTGCGTACGGACGGGCCGGTGCCAATGACCAGGAAATAGAAGATGCCGCCCGCAATGCCGCCGCCCACGATTTTATTACCGATCTTCCAGGTGGCTACGACACGCAGGTTGGAGAACAGGGTGTGAAACTATCTGGTGGCCAGCGCCAAAGGCTGGCGATCGCCCGGGCAATGTTGAAAAATGCGCCGATCCTGCTGCTCGATGAAGCCACATCGGCGCTTGATACGGAGTCCGAACGGCAGGTTCAGGAGGCCCTCGACCAACTGATGAGCGAGCGCACCACCCTGGTTATTGCACACAGACTGTCGACCGTTGTTGACGCCGATGTCATCTACGTCATCGAGAACGGTTGCATTAGCCAATCAGGCAGCCATGCCGCCTTGCTCGATGAGGGCGGCCCCTATGCCAAACTATACGCTTTGCAATTTGCAAGCCAAGGTACGGCAGTCCCGTGAGGCTGGATAAAAGAATCCTGCGCTCGCAGGTGGTGCAAAACTGCCTGTGTTTTCTGGCCGCCGCCTATATTCGTTTTGTTTATCTGACAAGCCGTTGGAGCGTTGTCGGCGGCGATATTCCCAAGCGGTTCTGGGATGAAGACAAGATGTTCCTGCTCTGCTTCTGGCATGGACGCCTGATGATGATGCCGCACTGCTGGGATATGTCCAAAACCATCCATATGATGATTTCCATGCACCGGGACGGGCGTATCCTTTCAGATACCGTCGCCAAGTTGGGAATCAAAACCATTGTTGGCTCCACATCCAGGGGCGGCGCTGCGGCGCTGCGTACCATGGTTAAAACGGTCAAAGCTGGTGAATACGTCGGCCTGACCCCGGATGGTCCTCGCGGCCCGCGTATGCGCGCCCAGGAAGGTGTTGTCACGATAGCCAGACTGGCCAACATTCCGGTTATTCCGATCAGCTACGCCTCAAGCAATTCCAAAATTTTAGGTTCCTGGGATCACTTTGTTGCCGCCCTGCCCTTTGGCCGCGGAGTCTTTGTTTGGGGTGAACCCATCCACGTTCCCCACACCGCGGACAAAACAGAGCTGGAAAAATCCCGCCAGGAAATCGAAGACAGTCTTAATGCGATTTCCGCCGAGGCTGATCGTCTGTGCGGCCTTCGCGTCATTGAGCCAGCCCCACCGGCAGGGGAGACGGCGCCATGATATTGTCTATCTACCGGATCGTTACCACCCTGGGCCAACCGTTGATCCGTTTTCATCTTTCAAGACGACTGGCCAAAGGCAAGGAAGACAAAACCCGGTTTGGCGAACGTCTGGGTGTGGCGGGAAAACCACGACCTGATGGAAAGCTGGTCTGGATTCACGCCGCCAGCGTCGGCGAGTCATTGTCCCTGTTACCCTTGATAGAGCGCTTACGGACTGATTATGCTGACTGGAATATTTTGCTGACCACTGGCACCGTGACATCAGCGGCATTGATGGCGGAACGGCTGCCAGAGGGGACCATTCACCAGTATGTACCGGTTGATCGAGCCGCCTACGGCGAGCGGTTCCTGAACCACTGGCGGCCAGACCTCGCGTTGTGGGCGGAATCTGAATTCTGGCCCAACCTGATCTGTAGAGCTGCGGCAAAAGACCTGCCGATGATTCTGTTGAACGGCAGGATATCCAATAAATCCTACTCCGGTTGGCGGCGTTTTCCGGGTTTGATAAGAAAACTCCTTGGCGCTTTTTCACTGTGTCTTGGACAATCAAATATTGATGCCGCCCGGCTTAGTGATCTTGGCGCAACAAACGCCAAATCTGTTGGCAACCTGAAATTTGCCGCCCCGCCCCTGCCAGCAGACGCGCTAGCTATTGATATATTTACCGCCCAAATCGACGGACGCCCCTGCTGGTTGGCATCAAGCACCCACAAAGGGGAGGAGGAAATCGTCGGCAGGGTCCAGCTTTCCCTGAAAGAAAAACACCCCGCTTTGCTGAGCATCATTGTGCCGCGCCATCCCGGACGCGGGATTGAAGTCTCAGCAGGTTTGCAATCCATGGGACTGAACACAGCACTTCGTTCTGCCGGTGAAAAAATCACTGCCGACACGGATATATATATTGCTGACACCATGGGTGAATTGGGGTTGTTTTATCGTCTATCGCCTATTGTTTTCATCGGCAAATCGCTAATTGCCTCCGGTGGACAAAATCCCCTGGAAGCGGCCCGCCTTGGCTGCGCCATCATTTTTGGCCCGCACATGTCCAACTTTGCTGAAATCACCGATACCTTTATGCAAAATCAGGCCGGGCTGGAAATCGCCGATGAAGCAGGAATGAGAGATACCATCGATCATTTGCTTTCTCATCCTGATGAATGCCTGAAACTGGGGCAAGCAGCAGCCCGGGTCGCCGATAACGAAGCTGACGTGCTTGACGCGGTAATGGGAGAGCTCATTCCCTATCTGAAGGGGGGCAATTGACATGCAAGCCCCCGGCTTTTGGCAATCAGGGAAAGGTGGTTTTCTGGCGCAATTACTTGCTCCGCTAGGCTGGGCTTATGGATTTGCGACAAAAACCAAAATGGCGACGACCAAGCCCTGGAAATCCCCCATCCCTGTCCTTTGTGTTGGCAATCTAACAGCGGGTGGAGCCGGGAAAACCCCGGTCGCACTTGATTTGGGCAAACGCCTGATATCAAAAGGCAAGACCGTACATTTCCTGTCGCGCGGCTATGGGGGCAATGAAAAAGGCCCACTACTGGTCGATCCGGAAATCCATGACCATTTCAGGGTCGGCGATGAACCGCTGTTACTAGCGGCTCTTGCCCCAACCTGGGTTTCCGGGTCCCGAAAATCCGGATGCATGGCTGCGGCACAGGCAGGGGCTGATCTGATCATCATGGATGACGGATTTCAAAATCCATATATCCATAAAGATTTTTCCACCATTGTTGTTGATGGTGGTTATGGCTTCGGCAACGCCAAAATGATTCCGGCAGGCCCCCTACGCGAAAGCATTGCCGATGGTTTGGCCCGCGCCAATGCTTGCGTTGTGATCGGAGAAGATACATCGGGCGCACTGCATTCAATTTCAGACTGCGGATTATCTCCACTCAGGGCCAGATTTGCCGCAGATACGCAAAGCAAAAGCGAACTGACGGGACCGGTTGTCGCCTTCGCCGGCATTGGTCGGCCGGATAAATTTTTTGAAACTGTTTCCCAAATGGGCCATAACATCGCTTCGGTCATTCCGTTTCCTGACCATCACCCTTATAACAACGCCGATATCGCAACCTTGCGAAATATTGCGACGAAGGCAGGAGCAGGGTTGATAACCACCCAAAAAGATGAACAGCGACTACCTGCTTCATTTATGGATGAAGTGAGCGTTGTCACCGTCTCTCTTGAATGGACGGATGAGGGGGCGCTGGAAGCCTTGCTGGATGGAATCTGTAATGCTTAAGCGCTATCTGTCCCATCCCTTACAGGGCCTGGCCGCACAGATTTTTTTCGCGCTGGTTCAATTGCTGCCGATCAAATGGGCATCGGCTTGTGGTGGCTTTCTGGGAAGAACCATCGGTCCCGCCTTAAGCATCTCGAAGCGGGCGCGACGAAACTTCGCCATCGCCTTTCCCGATATCACGCCCGAGGAAACCGAAAATCTGGTCCTCGACATGTGGGATAACCTGGGCCGTACGGTGATGGAATACCCGTTACTGAATCGTATTCGTGTCGAGGGAAAACAGGCCCATGTCGAACTGATCGGAGCCCAATACCTGGATTTGCTAAGGGAAGACGACAAACCCGGTCTTTTCTTTTCGGGCCATCTTGCGAATTGGGAAATTCCTGCCATTTGTGTGGCCAAGCTGGGCCTGACTCCACATCTTATTTACCGCTCGCCGAACAATCCTTACGTCGAGAAATTATTTCAAAGACGCCACCTCAAAGACAGCACCCTGATACAGAAGGGATCGAAAGGCGCCAAAATGGCCCTGAAGGCCCTGTTAGCGGGTGGCCACCTTGGCATGCTAATCGACCAGAAAATGAATGATGGTATCCCTGTCCCCTTGTTCGGCCACGACGCCATGACCGCCCCCGCCCTGGCTCAATTGGCGCTCAAATTTGATTGCCCGGTCATTCCCATTAAAGTTGAGCGTTTGCAGGGCTTGAGTTTCCGCGTCACTTGTTATCCACCGCTCGAAATCAAGCCCGGAAGTGACAAGACAGCCGACGTTCTGGCTATCACGACGCAGGTCAACCGGACGCTGGAAAACTGGATCCGCGAGAACCCCGCCCAATGGCTTTGGCTTCACAACCGTTGGCCCGATGATATCAGTTGATTATCCGTTCTAAGAACTGTCTTTCAATATGCGCAAACAAACACTTGATCCGGTGCCTATCAACTCCAATTTAATACGAACAGAAAGGGGAGAGAGGGTGAAGTTCGCCGCCTGAAAGACATACAGTCTGACGGGAAAAAATACCTGGAAAGTCGACCGATTTGTCTGAAGCTCAACATCCCAAAAAAACATATTTTTCCACCAATTTTTCAACGATCCTTCTCGTCCTGACTGGATTGATCGGCGCCCTGCTTGTCTTTAACTGGTCGGCTAAAGAGCAGCAGCAACATGCCCAGAAAAATTTTGAAGACCTGAGCCAACAAGTTGCAGTATCTCTTGAAAGGCAATTCAGGCGTAGTGAAGACGCCTTGACATCAATCGTTGCCTTCTTCGCCGGGTCCAACAATGTAAAACGCGCCCAGTTTCGTACCTTCGTCTCCAGGGCCATGTCGGATTACGTTGGCATTCAGGCGCTTGAGTGGATACCGCGGGTATCAAGCATGGCCCGGAATACCTACGAGCGGGCGGCTCGACAAAACGGATTGGAAAATTTCTCATTTCGCCAAATAGGTGATGGCGGCATGGTCACGGCGACAAGACGAGCCGAATATTATCCGGTCTTTTACGTTGAGCCATTTATCGGCAATCAGAAGGCGTTGGGTTTTGATCTTGCATCCAATCCCGTTCGCAAAGCAGCGCTGGAAAAAGCCCGCGACACAGGCATGACGGTCTCCAGCGCCCGAATTGCACTGGTTCAGGAAACCGCCAAGCAGGCCGGGGTCCTTGTCTTCGCGCCCATGTATGGCACTGGTAACCCACCCCTGAGCATCAAGGACAGACGCAGTACCGTTAGTGGTTTCGCCCTTGGCGTATTTCGTATTGGCGATCTTCTGGATGCTTCGATTTCAAAAACCGCACGGCAAAGTGAACTCATTATCGCCCTTTATGATGTCTCGGATACGAAAAATCTTCAGCCCCTTCATCTGGTCGGTGTCGAAAGTAACGCGCCCTGGCCGGAAATGGCGGATCTGGTCGCCGCACAGTATTTCGAGAAAACCCACGATTTTGGCGGCCGGCAGTGGCGACTGGTCATAGCCCCGAAATCCGGCCAAATAGCTATCGAGCAACCCTGGATACCTTGGCTTGCTGCGTCCGTGATCTTTCTTATCCTGGTCCTGATCAGCTTCTACGTTCAACTGATTGTGCGCCGCAGGGAGTTCGCCGAAAATCTGGTAAAGGAAAGCACCCGCGAGCTGGATTTTCAAAAACTGGCGCTCGATGAACACGCCATCGTCAGCATCACCGATGTGAAGGGCAACATTACTTATGCCAATGATGCATTTTGCGAAATCAGTGGCTTTACACGTGCGGAGCTGTTGGGGAAAAACCACCGCATCATCAAATCCGATGAACATTCGCCGGAATTTTATAACGACCTATGGCAATCCATAACCAAAGGGAAAATCTGGCACGGCGAATTAAAGAACCTTAAGAAAGGCGGTGGATATTACTGGATCAAGGCGACCATCGTTCCCTTCCTCGACGAACGGGGCAAACCCTTCCAGTATGTGGCCATCCGCACTGACATTACCGAACGCAAAAAGGCGGAGGATACCCTTTATGAAACAACCGACCGCCTGTTAAGCTCGCAACAGATCGCGCATGTCGGTTCGTGGGATTGGGACATCACAGGTGGTGAGCTTTCCTGGACCGACGAAATCTACAATATTGTCGGACGTATGCGCTCTGGCTTTGAGGCGACTTACGAGAATTTCCTTGAATGCATCCATCCCGATGACCGCGGTCTTGTAGCATCCGCCGTCGCTCAAGCCGTTGAAAAAGATACACCTTATGATATCGAACACCGGGTCGTGCATCCCGACGGAAGCACCCGCTTTGTTCACGAAAAGGGCCGGGTTTACCGCGATGATGAAGGTGCCCCCGTGCGGATGCTTGGTATTGTTCACGATATTACCGAACGGACCTTGCTTGATAAGGCCAAGAACGAGTTTATCTCGACGGTCAGTCACGAACTGCGCACACCATTGACGTCAATCAAAGGATCGCTTGGCTTGATCAAGTCCGGCACCATTGGCGAGTTGCCTGAAAAGATGCAATCGATGTTGCACATCGCCTACAACAATTCTGACCGGCTGGTGTTGCTCATCAACGACATCCTTGATATGGAAAAAATCAAGGCTGGCAAAATGGACTTCCACATGCAACCAACCGATATTGTTTCCTTGGTTGAAGAAGCGATGGATGCCAACAAGGGATACGGTGACGAACACGGCGTCACATTCACCTGCCAGGATTGTGATCAGAACATGCTGGTGCAAGGTGACAAGGACCGCTTGATGCAGGCCCTTTCCAACATTATGTCAAATGCCGCCAAATTTTCGATAAGCGGCGAGCAAGTAGAACTATCAATAAAGCGTCAGGACAAGACCATTCGTATCGCCGTGAAGGATACCGGCCAGGGTATTCCCGAAGAATTCAGGGATGCAATCTTCGATAAATTTTCCCAGGCAGACTCCTCTGACACCCGACAGAAAGGTGGAACCGGGTTGGGTCTCAGTATCACCAAGGCGATTGTTGAACGTCATGAAGGAGTGATTTATTTCGACACCGAAACCGGCAAAGGAACAACTTTTTACATCGATCTTCCCGAGCTTGAAGGGCCCGGTGTGCAAACAGAAACTAATGGCGTTGGACAATGTCGTATTCTGATCTGTGAAGACGAGAGCGACATCGCGACATTGCTTGAAATGATGCTGGAAAAGGCGGGATACAGAACCCATACCGCCAGAACAGCAGCCCAGGCAAGACAGATGCTTGAACAGGAAAATTTCAATGCAATGACCCTTGATCTCAATCTCCCCGATCAGGACGGCATTTCCTTGATTCAGGAATTAAGAAACGAGCCGAAAACACAAAACCTGCCTATCATCGTCGTCTCGGCAACAGCGGGCGAAGGGAAACGGGAATTAAACGGTGACGCGGTAGGGCTCATCGACTGGATACAAAAACCCATTGATATGCCGCTTCTTGTCAAGCGGGTGGGCGAGGCACTTCAGCATTCTTCAGGGATCAGGCCCCGAATTTTGCATGTGGAAGACGACGAGAGCATCATTAAGATCATCTCTTCCCTTATCGATGACACAGGGGATGTGGTGGCTGCGATGACCATCAAAGAGGCCAGGGATCGGCTGGAAAAAGAAATCTTTGACCTTGTCATCCTTGATCTCGCCCTGCCCGATGGTGATGGTGGCGAGCTTCTTCCCCTGTTAAACAAACCTGGCCGGGCATCGGTCCCGGTGATTGTTTTTTCAGCGGGGGATGTTTCGCGCAAAACAGCCCAAAGCATCAGTGCAGCCCTGGTTAAATCTCAAACATCCAACGATGAACTCCTGAGCACGATCCGCTCCGTGATCGAGACAAGACAGGTCGCCATCTAAGAAGCCTTAAAAAATTTACTATAAGGAATCTTCCGCTTGTCCGGCGTATGATCGTATCCCGAAAAAGACCATGACAAATGATCGTACAGGGAAGAACCCATGACCGCCAAAACATCAATCCAGCTAAGCGAAAAAGACAACGTCGCTGTGGTGCCCGTCGAAGTCGCCAAGGATGAGTATATTGAACCGGCGGGAATTATCGCCTGCCAACTGATTCCGCGTGGTCACAAGTTGGCGTTGGAGGCAATAGAGCAGGGACAGGCGGTCCTTAAATACGGTCAGATTATCGGTTTTGCCTCGGTTCCCATTGCAGCGGGTGAACATGTCCATGTGCATAACGTTTCCATGGGGGATTTCGAGCGTGATTATGCTTACGGCGAAGCCGCCGTTGATAGCGAAATGGTTCCCGGGGCCGAGCGCGCCACCTTTGAAGGCTACCGCCGCGAAGACGGTAAAGTCGGCACCCGAAACTATATTGGCATCGTCACCTCGGTCAATTGCTCCGCCACCGTTGCCAAACACATCGCTCGCGAGATCGAAAAATGCGGCATTCTGGATGACTATCCCAATGTTGATGGCATTGTCCCCATTGTCCATGGCGCTGGTTGCTGTACCGCTACCGATGATGAAGGCTTTAACATGTTGCAACGGACCATTTGGGGGCACGCCAGACATGCCAACTTTTCTTCGGTGTTAATGCTCGGCCTGGGTTGCGAAGCCAATCAAATTCCCCTGATGCTGGATGTAATGGGCAAACCAGCGGAGGAAACCTTTCACTACACCACCATCCAGCAGGAAGGCGGAACCCGAAAGACTGTCGAGGAAGCGGTCAGCTGGTTTCAAAGCATTCTGCCGCGCGCCAACGCTGCGCGCCGTGAGAGCGTGCCCGCTTCGGAACTGACCGTGGCCCTTCAATGTGGTGGATCGGACGGATATTCGGGTATCACCGCGAACCCGGCGCTGGGCATCGCCATCGATCATCTTGTCCGCCATGGGGGCTCGGGAGTACTTGCCGAAACGCCTGAAATTTACGGTGCAGAACATCTGCTAACCCGGCGCGCCAGTTCCCGCGACGTCGGCGAAAAACTGATCGAACGCATCCACTGGTGGGAAGACTATGCCGCCAAAAATGGCGGCAACATGAATAACAACCCGACACCGGGCAACAAGGCCGGGGGGCTGACGACGATTCTTGAGAAATCCTTAGGGGCCGTCGCCAAGGGTGGTTCGACCAATCTTGTCGGTGTCTATAAATACGCCGAACCCATAACCACCAAAGGTTTCGCCTTTATGGACAGCCCCGGCTATGACCCGGCGTCGATCACCGGCGAAGTTGCCTCGGGCTGCAATCTTGTCGCCTTCACCACCGGCAGGGGATCGGTTTACGGTAACAAGCCGGTGCCATCCCTGAAACTGGCGACAAACACGCCCATGTACGATCATATGAGCGAAGACATGGACATCAATTGCGGCACCATCGTTGACGGCACCCAGAGCCTTGAAGAGGTCGGGGAGAGTATTTTCAAAAAATTACTGGCCGTGGCTTCGGGCGAAAAAACCAAATCCGAGGAACTTGACTTCGGCGACGCCGAATTTGTGCCCTGGCAGGTCGGCGCCCAGATGTAACAACACGCCCTTAAGGCATCTTCCCGGCGATCAGGGCCGGATCAAGATGGGTGCGTCCCAATGTCATGCCCCAATGCAAATGTGCGCCTGTGACCCGCCCGGTTTTACCGACTTTTCCAATCGGTGTTCCTTTTTTCACCATCGATCCCTGTTTGACCAGTATGGCGCTCATATGGGCGTAGACGCTGGTCAAGCCAAGCCCGTGATCGAGCATCAGTGTTTTGCCCGTATAGAACATGTCATCTTTGATCAAAGCGACCTGACCATCAGACGGAGCCTTGATGATGGTTCCTTCCGGGGCCGCGATATCGGTGCCGTTGTGGGGGTTTTTCGGTTTGCCGTTTAATATTCGCTGAGATCCAAAAACACCTGAGAGCGGCCCCGTCACCGGCCATATAAACCCTGCAGCGAAATAGGCATCAACCGTATCAAGCCCACGGACTCTGCCAATTCCCGCATTGTCTGCCTTAATGCGTGCCACGTCTTCAGGCTTAGGCGTTACTTTTCTTGAGGGCAGTCCGTCAATGCGCTGAACCTTGTATTGCCGACTGCTAACACTGAGCGTGCGACGGTCTGTTTTACCATCACCACCGGTAATGCTTAAGCTCACCTGTTCCGGCGCGTTGCGGCCAAACCCGATGAGGAAACGACCATCGCTGGAAAGCCCCAATTGCTTGCCATCCAGTTCGACCTTGTTTCCCGGTTTTGTTTTCCCAAAGACGAGCCCGCCCTGGATAAAGTTTCCTTCCATGCTGACCTCAGCAGCTTCGGAAATGCCCGATAACAGGATAAAGGCAAAAACAACAAACCACCTTCTCACAACAGGTTTCCTTGTTTTCCGTCATCTTTTTTGGGTTTTTTTGCAGCCTTGCCCGTCGCATTTGCCGCGACTTTTCCATCATGAAACTGTATCTGCAGGTCCATGCCGGGTTTGACATCGGCCGCCGCCAAAAGAGCATTATCTGACGTGTCACTAACCAGCGCAAAGCCCCTTGCCAGCACCCGCTGGTAGGAGAAACTTTCCAGCAACGCCGATGCTTTCGCCAATTTTTGCTTTCGTTCCAAAACAACGCCTTTTGCGCCTTGCCTCATGGCCCGCGCAGTGCTGTCCAGCCTGTCCCGGGCATGATCAATGCGTTGCCCCGGCTTGACAATCGCCGCCACCGTTTCAGCAAGACGAGCCCGGCGACTTGCCATTCCGGTGCGCAGGCTAAACGTCAACCGCTCGGCCCAGTCATCAAGACGCTGGGACGAGTCTTCGACAACCCGGCGCAAATTCGGTAACCCCCGCACCAGTCCTTCAAGCACAGTCCTGTGCTGGTTAAGAGAACGGTTCATGACATTGACCAGTCGCATACCGCTGTCCATGACCTGGGCCAGCAATTCAGCCCGCACCGGCACCGCCAGTTCTGCCGCCGCGGTTGGTGTCGGTGCCCGCATATCGGCGGCAAAATCAATCAGCGTGGTGTCGGTTTCATGGCCGACGGCCGATATCAGCGGCACGGTGCAATTGGCGGCGGCGCGAACCACCTGTTCTTCGTTAAAGGCCATCAGATCTTCAAGTGAGCCGCCGCCGCGCGCAACAATCAACAAATCAGGACGGGGAACCGTGCCACCTTGCTTCAAGGCGCTGAAACCGTCGATGGCGGCGCTTATTTCCGCCGCCGCCTTGTCACCCTGAACCAGCACCGGCCATAGCAACACCCGAACCGGGAAACGATCAGACAAACGGTGCAGGATATCGCGAATGACCGCGCCGGTCGGCGAACTGACGACGCCGATCACTTGTGGCAAAAACGGCAAATCGCTTTTTCGCTCAGGGTCGAATAATCCTTCTTCGGCGAGTTTTCGCCTTCGTTCCTGCAGCAGCTTAAGAAGCGCGCCTTCACCCGCTAACTCAATGGAATCAATAACAATTTGATAGCTTGAGCGGGCACCGTAGGCGGTAATCCGCCCCGTCGCCACCACTTCCATGCCATCTTCGGGGGCAATTGACAGACGACCCGCCGTGCCACGCCAGCAAACACCGTCGAGCACAGCGTCGTCATCCTTCAGGCGCAGATACATGTGCCCCGATGCGGCGCGTTTAAAACCGGTAATCTCGCCGCGCACCCGAACCCTTGGAAAACGGTCCTCAAGCGTACTTTTCAGCGCTTGCGACAGCTCACCCACCGAAAGTTCCGGAAGATTATGTACAGATTCTTCAAGCGATTTCTTTTCAGTCATGGTCGACAGTATGTATGGTGGTGTTGGGGAAATGAAGAAGGATTTTAAGATGAAGGTTTTGGTTGTCGGTTCTGGTGGTCGTGAGCATTCCTTATGCTGGGCCATCGCCAAGTCGCCAAAGTGCGACGAACTGTTTTGCGCACCCGGTAACGCCGGAATTGATGGCATTGCCATCTGTGTCGATATCGGCGCCGATGACATTGACGCCCTTGTCGGTTTCACAACCGATAACGCCATCGACTTTGTCGTCGTCGGCCCCGAAGCGCCGCTGGTTGATGGTCTGGTCGACAGACTGAATGAAGCCGGCATCCCGGCCTTTGGCCCAAGCGCCGCCGCGGCAGCCCTGGAAGGCTCAAAAGGCTTCATGAAGGATTTATCGGCCAAATACAATATCCCGAGCGCCGAATACGGACGTTTTGACGAGCCGGACGCAGCCAAGGAATTCATCCTGCGCCACGGCACGCCGATTGTCGTCAAAGCCGACGGATTGGCCGCCGGAAAGGGCGTAATCATCTGCCAGAACAAGAATGAGGCCTACGCCGCTGTTGATCACATTATGACAGAGCGCGCCTTCGGCGGGGCTGGCGCGGAAGTCATCATCGAGGAATTCATGGAGGGTGAGGAAGCCAGTTTCTTCGTTCTTTGCGATGGGATCAACGCCGTCGCCCTTAGATCGGCACAGGACCACAAGGCCGCCTTCGATGGCGATGAAGGCCCCAATACCGGCGGTATGGGTGCCTATACCCCGGCCCCGGTCGTCGACGACGCCATGGCTGCCCGAATCATGGATGAAATCATCACCCCGACGATCAAGGCGATGGCGGCGGAAGGCAAACCGTACAAAGGGGTTCTGTACGCTGGCCTGATGATCACCAGTACGGGGCCAAAACTGATCGAATTCAACGTCCGTTTCGGTGACCCGGAATGTCAGCCCCTGATGCTGGCGCTGAAATCCGATATCCTGACAGCGCTGATCGCCAGTGCCGATGGCACACTCGATAAAATCAAGTTGAAATGGCATGACGAAGCCACCCTGATCGTTGTTATGGCAACCAATGGCTATCCCGGTCGATATGAGAAAGGCAGCGTAATAAAAGGTGTCGGGGAAGCAAACGCCATGGATGATGTCTTTGTCTTCCACGCCGGCACAAAGGCCGACAACGGCGCATTGCTGGCCAATGGAGGACGGGTGCTGGGCATTACGACGAAAGCCAAAACCGTCGCCCAGGCACAAAAACTGGCTTACAAGGCGGTCGCCAAAATAGACTGGCCGGAAGGCTTCAACCGAACCGACATCGGCTGGCGCGCGGCCAAACGTTAATGGAACAAGAGAGAAGACCAATGGACGATAAAACGCGCACCGAACTGGAAGCAGCCGCCTTTCGCGGCCTTGCCCAACACCTTGGCAAACGCACCGATGTACAAAACATCGACTTGATGAATTTGGCCGGATTCTGCCGTAACTGCCTGTCAAAATGGTATATGGCAGCAGCCAAAGAGCACGATATCGACATGTCCTACGACGAGGCTCGTGAAATCGTCTACGGCATGACCTACGATGAATGGAAGCGCGATTACCAAAGCGAAGCGTCCGACGAGCAAAAACAGCTATTCCAGGACACCATGCCCCTGCACGCAGAGATCAGCGGCCATAACAAATAATCCTGAAGGTGTTCCATGCTACCACATGTGGCTGCGTTAAGTGATTCCACATACCGTCCCGTCTGGCTCGATTCAGAGGGAAGACCAGAAACCCTAGCCCCACTTGAGGGTGATGCCCGTTGTCAATTGTTGATTGTCGGCGGAGGCTTTACGGGTTTGTGGGCGGCCTTGCAGGTAAAGGAACAGCAACCTGATCTGGATGTTGTTCTGGTAGAGCAAACATTTATTGGTGATGGAGCATCCGGCCGCAACGGCGGCTTCCTGAACACCAGCCTGACCCATGGCGAAACCAACGGCGACTATCATTTTCCCGGCGAGGCTGAACATCTTGAGGAACTTGGGCTACAGAACATGAAGGCGTTTATCGAGACTCTGGAACGCTACAACATTGACGCCGAGTATGAACATGTCGGCCATACAGCCGTTGCCACTAACGAGGCAATGGCCCTGAAGTTACGCAGTCAGTTTGAGGCCGGGAAAGCAGCGGGCCGGGATGTCGTCTGGTTTGATGGCGATGACATGCGTCGCCAGGTAAACTCCCCCACCTACAAGGCCGGGCTATGGCATCGTGACGGACAGGACGGTGTGGTTAACCCTGGAAAGCTGTGCTGGGGGCTTAAAAAAACCATCCTGTCGCTGGGTGTGCGCATTTTCGAGAACACACCCGTACTTGATGTCGCCCCAGATGGTGACGGGATGCTGACCACCTGCGCCTCTGCCAACATCCGAAGCGACAAAATTCTGATGGCGACGAATGCTTTTCGCGGTCTGCTTCCCCAAATCCGCAGGCAAGTGATACCCGTTTGGGATTATCAAATCGCCACCGAACCTTTAACCCCCGAGCAACTGGACTCCATCAACTGGGGCAAAAACCGTCATGCTCTCTCCAACGAAGCCTACATGTTTCATTATTACCGGATGACAAAAGACAACCGCATTACCTGGGGCGGTGGTGGCGCTGTTTGCTATTATTATGGCAGTCGCACGGATCAGGGTGTCGCCGATGACCGGGGGCGGTTTGAGCGCCTGTCCAAAGAATTCTTTGAAACCTTTCCGCAGTTACAAGGGGTCAGGTTCAGTCACCGCTGGAGCGGCATCATTGCCTCTTCAACGCGCTTTTGCATGGTTCCCGGCGTTGCTTTTGACGGGCGCGTGTCGTGGGCCGTCGGGTATACGGGACTTGGTGTCGGGGCGACACGGTTTGGCGCCCGCATTGGTCTGGAATTACTGGGTTATCAGCCCAGTGATATTCTGGACATGCTGTTTGTCAAAAGGCGCGCCATGAACTGGGCGCCTGAACCCCTACGCTGGATTGGCGTAACCTTGACCCGCCACGCCCTTGCAAAGGCTGATGCCAACGGGGGCAAGCGGGGGCTGTGGTTAAAACTTCTGGATTACTTCCATTTAACGGGGTTCGCCTGCTAAAGACCGTTTAGCCTGCGGCAGGATCCACAATCGCATAATACTTCTTGATTCCACTCGTCTGCCAGCGACAAACCGTGCCCATGGGGATGAAAAAGGCGTCCCCGGCTGTGAACTGCTGGACAGTCCCGTCCTCTTCAGTGATCGTCAGATCGCCTTCGAGCATTTGTACGAACTCATGCCAGGGAAATGGCCTCATTTCGCTATCAAAGGCGGTACTGTCCCACATGCCGACAAACATGTTCCCAGCATCGTTGGTGAACAAAATATTGTCATGTTGAAGCGGCGCATCGCCAATCATCACAAATTGATCGGTGCTGTCCATCTTTGTCAAGCCTGCCTCAAGGGCGAGCGGATCAAGGACCATGATGCCGCCATCTGCAGAAGCAATTTCAGGTGTCGCTGCATTCGGGTTGGCGTAAGTGATATAGAATTTTCTTAAGAAACCTACCTGTTTCCAGCTAACGGGGATGCCGTTGCGAACGCAAAAAGATTGCCCCTCATGAACTGGCGTTTCGTTTGCATCACCATCAACCATGGCCACCTGGCCTTCAAGTATCCACATGAACTCATCCCCTGGATAGGGGCCGAATTGTTCCTGCATGGTGGTCGTTGTCCAAACACCAACGCTCAGGCCCAAGGCCTCATCACCGTAGTACTCATGCAAATATTGCTCGGGCAGGTCAGATTGAAAATCAGCTTGATCAAGTTGCATTTTCTCTAGGCCCGTTTCGGCGGGGCCATTGCGTTCAAACCGGATAACTTTTTTATCAGAGCTCATATCGTGTTTATACTTTCTGAAAAATTAGGCGCTGATCAAAAATTATATATGAGAAACCAACTCCCCGCAAAAACAGCTTTAACATTTCCATATCCCTGTAATTAAGAATAGAAGGGAAAATAACTTTTTAGAACCGGATCAGGCATACGGAGCATCCCATGTCGCAAACGTCATCACGCCCGAACATCGTTATGATTATGGCGGATCAGTTGGCCCCGCAATTCTTGCCCTGTCACGGACACCCTGTGGTCAAGGCCCCGACAATCGAGAAATTGGCCAGCGAAGGTGTCGTGTTTGACGCGGCCTATACCAACGCGCCGCTGTGCGCGCCATCGCGCTTCGTGATGATGAGTGGACGGCTTCCTTGCAAAATCGCCGCCTGGGACAACGCCGTCGAATTTTCTTCGGAGGTACCAACGTTTGCGCATTATTTATCAGCCGAAGGGTATCGAACGTGCCTTAGCGGCAAGATGCATTTCATTGGCCCCGACCAATTGCATGGATACGGTGAGCGCCTGACCACCGACGTCTACCCTGCGGATTTTACATGGCATCCGGAGTGGGACCGAGCTGACGCGCGGCTCGACTGGTTTCACAATATGGAGGTGGTGACAAAGGCCGGACCGTGTATGCGCTCGCTGTATCTGGACTACGATGACGAGGCAGTGTTCGCCGCCAAGCGCTATATTTTTGATCAGGCCCGCGATGGTAATGAAGATCCCTTTTTGCTGACCGTCTCGATGATCCAGCCCCACGATCCTTACCTTTGCCGGCAGGATAAATGGGACCTGTACCGGGATGATGATATCGACCTTCCCAAAACGCCGCCAGGTTCTGTTGATGAAGACCCCCATAGCGCCCGCATTCGCCACAGTTACGGTGCAACCGATGTTGATCTTGACGACCAAACCCTACGAAACGCACGGCGCGCTTATTACGGATCGATCAGTGATATTGACGACAAGGTTGCCGAGATTCTGGGCGCGCTCGAAGAGTCGGGACTTAGGGACAACACCATCGTTATCTTTACCGGTGACCATGGGGACATGCTGGGGGAACGGGGCATGTGGTTCAAAATGAGCTTCTTTGACTATTCATCCCGGGTTCCGCTGATCGTTCATGCACCGAAAATGTTTTCCCCACGCCGGGTCGGGCAAGCGGTTTCTCTTGTTGATTTCCTGCCGACGCTGGTTGAGCTTGGCCGTGACGGAAAATCCGGAAATTATGCGACGCCCCTCGAGGGGCGCTCGCTTCTGTCACATTTAAACGGCGGTGCTGGTCATGACGAAGTGATTGGCGAATACTTTGCCGAAGGCATTGCGACACCGATGTTGATGATCCGCCGGGGCGCACACAAATTCATTTGCGCGAAAGGCGATCCGCCCCAGTACTACAATCTGGAAACTGACCCCGAAGAACGGCTCAACCTTGCCGCCGATCCCGCATTCATTGCCCAGACCAACGCCTTGCAAGCGGAAATCGATGCAGCCTATGACCTGGACGCCTTGACAGAGCGTGTTAAGGAAAGCCAGCGCCGGCGACAGTTTCTTAAGGGCGTAATGCGCGAACAGGCCATCACCTGGGACTATACCCCGGCCCGTGACGCCGCCCACGATTACGTCCGCAACACGATGCCGATCTATCAACTTGAGAAGCGCGGACGATTTCCGCAGGTATAAGGCTTTAACGCAAATCCTTGAAAAACTTCTTCAGCAAGGTACTGGCCGAGGTTTCTTCCATGCCGCCAACCACTTCGGGCCGGTGGTGACAGGTTGATTGTTCAAACACCCTGGGACCATGATCGACGCCGCCACCTTTTGCATCGTAGGCGCCAAAATAAAGCCTGCGCAGGCGGGCGAAGGAAATCGCCGTCGCGCACATGGGACAGGGCTCAAGGGTGACATACAGGTCGCAGTTTTCGAGCCGCGGGCTTTCCAACTTCGCGGCCGCCTCCCTTATCACCAGCATCTCGGCATGAGCCGTCGGGTCGTTCTTTTCTTCCGTACAGTTTCCGGCCCAGGCAAGGACCTCACCGCTGACCGCATCAACAATAACCGCCCCGACCGGCACTTCGCCCCGGTCGGCGGCTTTTTCTGCCTCTTTCAAGGCCATTGCCATGTAGGTTGACTGATCCATAGGCAAACAGTGAACCCAGCATGAAGCGCCGTCAATATGCTTTACTTGCGAAAAGGCCCTGTGATCTCTACATTCCGCCCTTATGAAAACACCCATCATTGGCATTACGTTGGATTCGGAAGATGCCGGCGGGTATTCAAAATTCCCCTGGTATGGATTGCGTGAAAATTACGCAGGCGCAGTCTCCAGCGCTGACGGCTTGCCATTGGCCCTGCCCCATCAACTTGACAGTGTTGAGCAATATCTGGACCTGATTGATGGTTTGATGATCACCGGCGGTAATTTTGATATTGATCCGGCTCTGTTTGGGGCCAGCGATCGCCATGACAGTGTTGTCACCAAAGACCACCGCACCAGCTTCGAGATGGCGATCACAAAAGGCGCACTTGAGCGAAATATGCCGGTGCTGGGCATTTGCGGCGGCCAGCAATTATTGCATGTGGTTTTGGGCGGCACCCTGATCCAGCATATCCCCGACGCTATTGAGCAAGCCCTTGCCCACGAACAACCCAATCCCCGCGACGAGGTGGGTCATCAGGCCTTTGTCAAGGAAGGCACCATGCTTCGGCGCATCGTCGGCACCGACACCCTTGAGGTCAACAGCGCCCATCACCAAGCGGCAGCCGATGAACCTGACGGCGTTATCATCAATGCCCGCGCCCCTGATGGCGTTATCGAAGGTATTGAATGTAACGCCTACGCCTTTTGTATGGGCGTCCAGTGGCACCCGGAATTTCATATCAGCGAGGGTGATAATCTGATTATCAAGGCTTTCATCGCCGCCGCAGGAAACGCCAATGGATCAACAGAAGCCTGAACGTATCGCCAAGGTTCTGGCCCGAGCCGGATTGTGTTCTCGCCGCGAGGCCGAACGCTGGATCGAGGCAGGACGTGTTCAGGTCGATGGCAAGACCCTGAGCAGCCCGGCTTTTACCGTCGATCAGACAAACCTCATCGTGGTCGACGGCAAACCCCTGGCCGAGCCCCAGGAAACAAGACTGTGGCGCTATCACAAGCCGACCGGCCTTGTCACCACCCACAAGGACCCACAAGGCCGGCCAACGGTGTTCGAGCGTCTGCCTAAAGAACTGGGCAGGGTTATCTCCATCGGCCGCCTCGACCTGAATTCGGAAGGGCTGCTTCTGTTGACCAATGACGGGGAACTGGCCCGACGCATGGAAATGCCAGCCACCGGGTGGGTTCGCCGCTATCGGGTTCGGGTCCGTGGCACCGTTGATGAGGATAAGCTCAAAAAACTCAAGGACGGCATCACCATTGCCGGTGTCAACTATGGCTCCATTGACGCGGTTCTTGACAGCAAGACCCGGACAAACGCCTGGCTGAGTGTTGCTTTAAGCGAGGGTAAAAACCGGGAAATCCGCAAAGTCATGGAACACATGGACTTGCATGTAAATCGCCTGATCCGGCTTTCCTACGGCCCCTACCACCTGGATAAATTAACCCGTGGGGCGGTTCAGGAAGTCTCGGCAAAAATGCTGCGAAACCAGCTAAGTGACGATGACGCAAAAACAACCGGCAAGACCCGGGGCAAGGGTTGGGCGAAGGCAAAAAAAGCACCGAAGAAAAAGCGCACATTAAGCCTGAACAAGGGTCGCACGTGAGAATCATCGGTGGCAAATTCAAGGGGCGTACATTAAGCGCCCCGCCGGGACGGGATGTTCGCCCGACCTCGGACAGGGCCCGTGAGGGAATTTTCAACATCCTTTCCCATTCCATCGACTGGAACGGCTTCGACGGCCAAACCGTGCTTGATGTTTTTTCGGGCACCGGCGCACTGGGGTTGGAGGCGATGTCCCGCGGCGCCACACGCGGGGTTTTCATCGACAACGACCCGGTTTCCTTAAATTGTTTACGCAGCAACGCCGCCAGCCTTGGTGAGGCAAGCAACATCACCCCGCTTAAACTGGATGTAACACGGCTGGCACCGCCACCCAGAATAGCCGGAGCACCTCTCGGCCTGATTTTCCTCGATGCTCCTTACGGCTCCAACCTGACTGACCAGACCTTGTTGGGGTTATCGAACAAGGGCTGGATTGCCAACGCCGGTATTGTCATCGTTGAAACCGGCAAGGATGAAGAACTGACCATTCCACGTCAGTTTGAAATCCTTGATACCCGCACCTACGGTGCGGCACAGGTTACGTTCCTGAAGTTTTCAACTTGAATAACCTTTGATCTGGTAGACCAGATCATAACGGCGGTGACGTTCGGGGTGAGGGGCAAAATTCCAACGCCAGTCCGCTGTCTGAACTTTCAGGCTTTGCGGGATACTGACACCGGCCAGCGGGTCTTCTTTTTCGACCACTTCGCCATCAAGGCAGAGTTGCTGTTCGACTTCTGTCATCAGGCAAATTCTGGCCGTTGATTTTTGCAGGGCATCCACATGGGCCTGCATCAGTGATGCGGCCACTGACTGTTCAAGCCCCGCAAAGGCCATTGGCAGTATGGCAAGCTGGCTGAGCACGTTCAGGGAGATCACCAAATCAGCCCCGTCCAGGCCCATATCAGGAGCATTTGGCGGGATTCGCGACGTGCCACTATGGAGCGCTTCGACAAAGCTCGTGATATCACGCGTTTCAAGAGTGACATTGGAGAACCGCCGGACGGCTTTGCGGACGGCTGGCATGTGCAGGATATCGACCAGAACGACCCCGTCAAAATGCTCAGACAGTTCTTGCAGAGGAACGTCATAAAGCAGCCCTGAGCCCAGCACCACGACCCGGCCCCGACTTTCTTGCATGACCTGACAAATCCAGTCCTTGCACATAACCAGATGTGGCTGCCAGGCGGCCTGACAGCGTTTGTAGCGCGCCGCCATACCAATCAGTTCGCGCAGGTAACCAACGTCCTTTACCGGGCGTGGGCAAGGCGTTGTCAGGTTTTGGTAGAGCTCGTAAAGCATTAACGCCTGCCGAACAGCTTCTCGATATCTGCAAGTTTCAGCTCAACGTACGTTGGGCGACCATGACTGCACTGGCCGGAATGTGGTGTCGCCTCCATCTCGCGCAGCAGGGCATTCATTTCTGTCCCGTTGAGACGCCTGCCTGCACGCACCGAGCCATGACAGGCCATTTTTGCGGCGACATCGCCTAGCCGGTCTTTGAGGGCCAGCGCCTCATCATGTTCGGCCAGATCATCGGCCAGGTCACGCAGCAAACCCTGAATATCACAATCACCCAGCAAGGCCGGAACCTCGCGCACGACAAGTGCACCGGGACCGAAGGCTTCAATGGTCAGGCCCAGCTCGAACAATTCATCGCACCGTCTGTTCAGGCGATCGACGGCGGTTTCATCCATTTCCACGACTTCCGGGATCAGCAAGCCCTGACGGCTAACCCCGCCCTGATCGAGGGCGTGCTTGATGCGCTCGTGAACCAGTCGTTCATGGGCGGCGTGTTGATCGACAATGACAATACCGTCGGCTGTTTGGGCGACGATATAGGTTTCATGCAACTGCGCCCTGGCCACCCCAAGCGGATAATCGGCCAAGTCTTCAGCCTCGTCGATGGCGACACCAACATTAAAGGCATCCGGTGCGGCCAGTGGTGCTTCAAGACCGCTGCCGGGTGCGAAAAAACTCGCCGCCCGTTCGGCCAGCCCGGCAGGAATTGAACCACCACCGCTGTATCCGCCGCCGCCACCATGACCACCCAAGGGCAGTGAGCCGGGTTGAACCGCAGCGAGTGCGCCGTGACCTACCGTGGTTGAGGCACGGTGTCCGGCTTCGGCCAGGGCATGTTTGACCGCCCCGACAATCAGCCCGCGAACCAGGGCGGCATCGCGAAAACGCACCTCGGTCTTGGCCGGATGGACATTAACGTCCAGGGCGTCGCTGGGGACTTCCAGAAACAACGCCACCATGGGATAGCGATCACCGGCCAGAAAATCCCGGTAAGCGCCCCTGAGAGCGCCATAGAACAACTTGTCGCGAACCGGCCTGCCGTTAACGAACAGGAACTGCATTTGCGCGTTACCCCTGTTCAAAGTCGGAAGGCCAGCATGACCGCTTAAATGGACGCCTTCACGTTCGGCATCGATAGAAATAGCGTTGTCGGCAAAATCCCGTCCCATGATCGCGCCCAGCCGTTCAAGCCGACTATCCAGCAGGTCACCCTGGGATGGGGCCAGACGCAACATGTCGCGCTCGCCGTTGTTTAGGGTGAACCCAATACCGGGATGGGCCATGGCCAGTCTTTTCACCGCTTCGCTGACATGGCCAAGCTCGGCGCGCGGGGTTTTCAGAAACTTCAGTCGCGCCGGGGTCGCAAAAAACAGGTCGCGGACATCAATGCGGGTGCCGACGGGATGGGCGACCGGGTCCGGCGTGCCAACGACACCGCCCTCGACGCTTAACATCCAGGCTTCTTCGTCGTCCGGGCGGCGACTGGTTAATTGCAGGCGGCTGACCGCGCCGATTGAGGCCAAAGCCTCGCCGCGAAAACCAAGGCTGGAAATATTTTGCAAATCATCATCGGGAAGTTTCGATGTGGCGTGACGCTCGATAGCCAGTTGCAACTCGTCGCCAGACATGCCCTTGCCATCATCGGTGACGGTTATTTGGGTACGCCCACCGTCACGAACAAGAATGTCGATGTGGCTGGCCCCGGCATCGATAGCGTTTTCTACCAGTTCCTTAACCGCAGAGGCCGGTCGTTCGACCACTTCGCCGGCGGCGATGCGATTGACCAGGTTTTCCGGCAAGCGGCGTAAGGTCATGCGGGACTGTCCATTTCCGACAAAAATTGCCGCGCCAATTGTTTGCCGGTTTCCACGGCCGGTTGATCGAAGGGATTTACCCCCAGCAAGTGGGCGGCGATGATGGTTTCGAGCATGAAATGCATCATCAGGGCGCCGAGGCTTTTCTCATCCAGTGCGTTGATGCTGATCATCCGGGTCGGGCATCCCTTGTCGACAAGTGCCGCCGCCGTCGCTCTTTGCTCGGCCTCCAGAAGATCGCCCATGGAACGTCCATTCAGGTAAGCCAGGCGGTCGTCGCTGCTGGCATTTACCGTCCCGCCAGCCCCGGCAACATCGATGGTTAACAGGGTGAACATCTTGTCATGGGGGCCATCAAGATAAAGTTGTAACTGACTATGCTGGTCGCGGGTGCCAATAGCCCCGATCGGCGTCGTGCCGGTGCCATCCTTGCCCAGGCTTTCGCCCCACAATTGCTGAAACCACATAGCAAAACTTGCCAGTCTGTCGGCATAAGGCATCAACACCGTCGATGTTGCGCCCTTGTTTTTAAACAACGACACATTAAGCGCCGCGCCGACAGCAGCCGGGCAATCCGCTGGCGTCTTTGCATCAAGAGCAGCCTTAAGAACTTCACCCGCGCCAGAACGTACAGCTGCTGGATCGAGGCCTGCGATCATTGCCGGCAACATGCCAACTTGAGACAACACGGAAAACCGGCCGCCGATACCCGGGTCGTGATCGAACACGCTTAAACCCCGGCTCATTGCGATCTGGCGCAATGGATTGTCGCCAGGCTCGGTGATGATCAGGAATGCATCAGCCGCCGCGTCTTCACCGGCCTCGACATCCATTGCCTCAAGGCAAATCAAAAACTGGGTTATGGTTTCAGCGGTGCCGCCGGACTTCGATATGACAATAAAGCCGGTACGATTAAGCCCAACCTGCCCGAACAGGGCGTCGAAAGTATGGGGGTCGATGTTATCAATGAAATGAAGATGCGGCGCCCCCGCCCGTGGCCCAAAGCCCACATCGGCAAGCGCGCAAACTGTTTGCCCGCCAAGGCTTGACCCACCGGTTCCAAGAACCACAACGTCATCAAAATCCTGCCGCCAACGCTCGGCAAGCGGCTTTACGGATTGCAAATCAGCGTCCGCTTCGGCCAGGCGCAACAGCGGCAGACTGTTGTCCGCATACGCCTGGGAGATGACATCCAGCGCCGCGCCTGTTTGGGCAAGAGTGCTGGCGTATTGATCGTCTGTCAGGCCGCGCGCGCCAATGGCGCTGGCAAAACAGTTTTCAGTGTCGTGACGGTAGAGCATCGGTAAAACAATCCGCAAAAAGGAATCAGCAGCCCATACTTTAGAACGTTAAGGGGTCGAGGTCACACCCTCAGGCGCGCCAACAACAACAACGACCATATTTTCAGGATCGAGCAGCCTTTTTGCCAGCCGGTTAACATTCTTCAGGTTAACGGCTTCGACCAGTTTATTGCGCTGGTCGAGAAAATCGATACCCAGTTTTTGAAGCTGAATGGAAACCAGTATTGAAGCAATGCTGCCGGTCGAGGTAAAGCGCAACGGGTAGGATCCAATAAGATAGGTTTTGGCGTCGGCAAGTTCTTCCGGCGTAACACCGCTTTCAGCCATTGCTCGCCATTGGCTTTTCAGAACCTCAAGGGTTTCCCCGACGCGGGCGTTAGCGGTTCCGCCGTAACCCTGAACAAGTCCTGCATGATCAAGGGGGTAAAGATAACTGCCGATGGAATAGGCAAGCCCGCGTTTCTCCCTGATTTGAGCATATAATCTTGAGGTAAAACCGCCCCCACCAAGAATGTGGTTCATGACATAGGCGGCGTAAAATTCAGGGTCAGAACGCTTCAATCCTTTTTGTGCGAAAGCAATGGCGCTCTGAGGGATGTCCATTTTAACAACCTTCGTCCGGCCCGCCGTATGTGGCTGAACATCCTTAACGCTTAAGTCTTGCCCCGCTTTGGGCAAATCGGCGAAGACCTCATCCAGACGACGCCCCAGTTCTTTGTCATCCATATCACCGACCACGGCAATAACCAGGTTGTCGCGGGTGAGGCGCTGGCGGGTAAAGGCCCGAAGGTCTTCGCTGGTAATCGCCATAACAGTTTCCCTGGAACCATCGACCGGGCGACCATAGGGATGGTTCGGGAACAGCTCCCGGGCCAATGCCTGCCCGGCAATGGTGTCAGGATCTTCCAGATCGTGGCGCAAGCCAGCCAGGATTTGCCCACGAATGCGTTTAACCGGCTCGCTATCGAAGCGCGGTTCAAGGAGCGCAACTTTCAACAAATGAAAGGCCTGATCCTTGTTTTCACTTAAGGTTTTAAGGCGGCCGCTAAAGGCGTCGCGTCCGGCGTTGAAGCGAAGCTCTATAGACAAATCCTCCAGCCGGCGCTGAAAGGATTGACTGTCAAGCTCGCCTGCCCCTTCATCAAGCAACCCGGAAACCATATTGGCGAGGCCATCCTTGCCGACAGGATCAAGCGCCGCCCCGCCCCGAAAGGCAAAGCGCACATTAATGATCGGATTTATGGTGTCACGGACCAGCCACGCGGTGATCCCTGCGGGGCTGACCACACGTTCGATATTGACCGTATGATTCGCTTCATGACCAGCGCGCACCGGCACCGATATGATCAGGCTGGCGACAAAAGCGATTAGGAAGAGCGCCCTCATGTTCATGGCGATGCCTTCCCTTCGAGGACGGCCGTGATAGAGGGCCTGCCATCAAGGACGGCACGCGCCGCCGCATTGACCTGATCCAGCGTCACCGCGTCAATGCGGTGTGGCCACTGTTCGACATCTTCGATTGTGCGGCCTGAAACCAGCGCCGAACCCAGAACCCTGGCCCCACCGGACAGGGAATCGCGGGCATAGACGGCCTCTGCGATCATTGACTTTTTTACCCGCCCGACATCTTCTTCCTTAACTCCCTGGTCAAGCAGTTTGGCGACTTCTTCTTCCATCGCCTGCTCCAGGGTTTCCATGCTGACGCCGGGTGCCGGGGAAGCATAAAAGGAAAAGCGTGTCGGTCCCAAAGAGCCGGACCCATAACCGGCCCCGGCAGAAACGGCGAGTTTCCTGTCAACCACCAGGGCTTTGTAGATCTGGCTTGTAGCGCCGCCACCGATAACCCCGGCAAGAACCTCAAGGGCGTAGCTGTGCAGACTTTCGGGCCCACCGGCAATGGACGTATGACGACTTGGCGCCAGATAGGTGCGGCTCCACGATGGCTGACGAACCCGGGCATCTTTCAGACTTATGCGCCGGGAGGCGCTTTGCGGTGGTTCACCCGGGCGCGCGCGGTCCACAAAGGGAGAGCCCGGAATCTTCCCGTAGGTTCTTTCGGCAACGGGTTTCAACTCTGCCATAGTGATATCGCCAGCAACGACAAGAACGGCATTGCCGGGGCTATACCATTTTCGATAGAAGGTCCGCAGATCATCAACGTTCAGGGCGCGAATTTCATGCTCCCAGCCGACAATCGGGCGACGGTAAGGGTAATTCAGAAACAACGCTGCATTGACATGTTCACGCAAAATAGCGCCGGGATCATTGTCAGTACGTTGGCGGCGTTCCTCAAGCACGACAAGGCGTTCCGTATCGACCTCCCCGGGGTCGAGGATAAGATTGCGCATCCTGTCGGCTTCCATGGTCATCATCTTTTCAAGATGCTGGACGGCGACAGTTTGGTAGTAACCTGTGTAATCCAGCGACGTGAAAGCGTTTTCCGAACCACCAACACGGGCGACATTTTTTGAAAATGCCCCCGAAGGGAAGCTTTCGGTGCCTTTGAACATCAAATGCTCAAGCAAGTGTGCGGAACCCGTCTTGCCGGGCGCCTCGTCGGCTGCC
Source organism: Rhodospirillaceae bacterium (assembly GCA_018662005.1). Lineage (NCBI taxonomy): Bacteria > Pseudomonadati > Pseudomonadota > Alphaproteobacteria > Rhodospirillales > Rhodospirillaceae > Rhodospirillaceae bacterium. The sequence goes on from JABJHA010000014.1 coordinate 132,294, forward strand.
CCGGCCTTGTACCAGAGCATGTGGGTGACAACAGGCATCCGGTGGTTAGAAACAACAACCACCTGCATCCCGTTTGCGAGTGTGAATGTTTGCGGGTTGAAAACCCCGTGTCCCGCCACGGCATCAAGTGGCGAGAGAACAGCGGTCAAACCCGCCAGAACGAGGGAAAGCCACGTCAGGCCGCGCGAAACGGGATTAATCGAACAAACTCCCCCAGAAGCCTTTTTCTTCGCCGTTTCTGGACGAGTCGCCACCACCTTCACGCTGGATTGTCGGTGCCGGGGTTTCCTCAATGACATCACCTGAAGCCTGTTTCCTGCGCATACGACGTTCTTCGACAGCCGGATCAATAATCGCACCCTTCAGGCCCGTGGTTTGTTTCCAAAACAGAATACTGTCAGCAAAATTTTCGTCATTGTTCCCTGACAGGGCCGCCGTTTCATTGTTGACGAGGGATCGGATGTCCGGATTAGCCTGGTCAGCACCGGCATTGGTCAACAGGGCTATAATTCCGGGGCTCTTGTCTGCTTCTGCCTGGGCGGCTGTTTGCGCAGCCGTGGCAGGAGGGACCCCGGCGTTGGACAGCAGGGCTTCTTTGGCATCGTTTCGTGGCGTCAGGGTTTGCGGACGGTTAGCGCCGGGTTTGGGCGGACGCAGACCAAAGTCAGGTGGCAGGCTTAAGGGCGCACGGGAGTAGACGGCAAATTCATCGGGTGCACGTTTGTCTTCGCCAAAGACGTTACTTTCCTGCGTTGTGCAGCCAGCGAGAACCGGCACGGCAATTAGCAGCGCCAGCAAAATGGAAGTCTTATTTGTCATTTTTTTCCGCATCATCTTCGTCTGTGCCTGTTTTATTCTGTTCAGGCCCTCTAAACAAGGAGTCTAGCACTAAAATAACGGCACCGACAGTAATCCCTGCATCGGCAATATTGAAGGCCGGCCAGTGATAATCGCCAATATAGAAATCAAGAAAGTCGGCAACCGCGCCAAAATGGATGCGGTCGATAACATTTCCAATCGCCCCGCCGATAATCAGACCAAGGGCATAGCTGACAAGACGGCCCTCGGCCCGCTTTAACCACATCAGCAAAACCGCCACGACAACCAGCGCCAGACTGATGAGCAGCCATTTGTTTAAGGGAGAATCCCCATCGAACATGCCAAAACTGACGCCCCTGTTCCAGCCCATGACCAGATTAAAGGACGGGAAAACAGCAATGGTTCTGGGTGACGCCATGACATCAAAAACGATCCACCACTTGGTCAGTTGATCGAGAATGATAACGGCCAGTGCTACGAGAAGCCCCAACCTTAAAAATCCGTATTCCCTTCCATCGCTCATTCAGTCGGACCCGGATTGTGTTCAGCGGCATCGGCGCAACGTGGGCAGACTTCAGGATGGTTCGGATTGGAGCCAACATCTTCAAGAACCTTCCAGCAGCGCCCACACTTTTCGCCCTTGGCGAGTTCCGGCACCACAGCGACTCCGGCAACATCTTCAAGGGTGAAGGCGTCAGCAGGGGCAGCGCCACTGTCAAAACGAACGCCGGATGTGATGAACAAATCGCCGCGTTCATCGCTGGCCAGCGAAGACAGGGCATCGGTATATTCCTCGTCGGCATAAACGACAGGGGCAGCCAGTAAGCTTGAGCCAATTCTTTTTTCGGCCCGTTCGACCTCCAGCGCGCCGGTAACGACCCTTCTCAGACGGCGGATTTTTGACCATTTGGCGGCCAAGGCATCGTCGCGCCACTCGTCGGGAATTTCCGGGAACAGGCGCAGGTGAACGCTTTCTTCTTCACCCGGATTGCGCTCCAGCCATGCTTCCTCTGCCGTGAAGCAGATGAACGGCGCAAGCCAGGCGGTCAAACAGTTAAAGACTTCGTTCAGCACCGTTCGGGCGGCGCGACGATTTGTCGATGTGGCGCGGTCGCAGTACAGGCTGTCCTTGCGGACATCAAAATAGAAGGCTGACAGATCGATAGCACAGAAGTTATGCAGTTCGGTAAACAGCGGATGAAAGTGGAAGTCATCGCATGATTTGCGAATCATCGCGTCCATTTCCCACAACCGGTGCAAGGCCCAGCGTTCCAGTTCCGGCATCTGGGCTATCGGCAGGCGTTCGCTGTCCTCAAATTCGTTCAGGTTGCCAAGCAGGAAGCGCAACGTGTTGCGCAGGCGACGATAGACATCCGTATGGCTTTTGATGATTTCAGGGCCAATTTTCAGGTCTTCGGAATAATCTGAACCGACCACCCACAGGCGCAGAATATCGGCCCCGTTAACATTGACCACATCATGGGGGGAAACGATATTGCCCAGGGACTTGGACATTTTATAACCGTCCCCGCCCATCACAAAGCCATGGGTCAGGACCGCGTCGTAAGGGGCACAGCCACGGGTGCCGCAGGATTCAAGCAAAGACGAGTGAAACCAGCCGCGATGCTGGTCGGACCCTTCAAGATACAGCGAAGCGGGCCATTGAAGATCATCGCGGGCTTCCAGAACGAAACTGTGGGTCGACCCGGAATCGAACCAGACATCAAGGATATCCGTTACCTGATCGAAATCTTCAGCGTTATGATCATCGCCCAGGAAGCGCGACGGGTCAGAGGCGAACCAGGCATCAGCGCCTTCTTCGCCGACCGCTTCGACAATGCGTTCCAGCACTTTTTCATCCCTGAGTGGTTCGCCGGTTTTTTTATGGACAAAAACCGTAATCGGCACACCCCAGGCCCTTTGCCGCGAGACGCACCAGTCAGGACGGGTTTCGATCATGCCGTTGAGACGATTGCGCCCGGCTTCGGGGACAAAGCGGGTGTCGCCTATGGCTTTCAGGGCGGTTTCGCGTAGGCCGTTTTTATCCATGGAGATAAACCACTGCGGCGTGTTGCGGAAAATCAACGGCGCCTTGGAACGCCAGGAATGAGGATAGCTGTGGCTCAACTTTCCCGAAGCCAGCAAACTGCCAGCCTCGGTCAGCTTTTCAATGACCACCTTGTTGCCGGGATAATAGGGTTTGTTTTTGGTGCCGATTTCCATCACCGGGATACCAGCGAACAGGCCGACATGGTCAAAGAACGTACCGTCCGCATCAACCGTGTCAGGAACCGCAATACCGTTGGCGATGCCCAATTCCCAGTCATCCGCACCATGACCCGGGGCAATGTGTACGAATCCGGAACCGGTGTCGATTTCAACGAACCCTGCAGCCAGCATGGGCACATCGAAGCTGTAATAGTCATCGAGTTCGTGCAAGCCATGGCGGCAGACCGTTCCGGCCAGATCTGCACCCTTAAGCGCATGAACGACGTCATGGGTGGAAATTCCGGCGGCGCTGCAAACCTCGGCGATCAGGGCCTTGGCGACAACAAACGTCTCGCCAACCCGGGCCAGGCTTTCCTCGCCAATACCAGTGACCTTCAAGGCGACATAATCAACATCGTCGCCGTAAGCGATGGCGCGGTTGCCGGGGATTGTCCACGGTGTTGTTGTCCAGATCACGATGTCTGCCCCGGACAGTTCGGGGATACTTGACTTGGCAACCGGGAAGCGCACGAAAATAGTGGTCGATGTATGATCGTGGTATTCGACTTCGGCTTCAGCCAGGGCGGTCTTCTCCACAATCGACCACATCACAGGCTTGGCCCCCTTGTACAGGGACCCATCCATCAGGAACTTGCCAAGCTCGCGCACAATCTGCGCCTCTGCGGCGTAGGCCATGGTGGTATAGGGGTTGTCCCAGTCACCAATGACGCCCAGTCGTTTGAATTCCTCGCGCTGGATATCGATCCACTTGTCGGCGAATTCGCGGCATTCCTGGCGGAACTTGACGATCGGCACCTCGTCTTTGTCTTTGCCAGCCTCGCGATATTTTTCCTCGATCTTCCATTCGATCGGCAAACCGTGGCAATCCCAACCGGGAACATAGTTGGAATCCTTGCCCATCATCTGCTGGGAGCGCGAAATCACGTCCTTTAATATTTTGTTCAAGGCGTGACCGATGTGCAGGTGACCGTTGGCGTAGGGCGGGCCATCATGAAGGATAAACTTCTCGCGGCCTTTGCCGGCATCCCGCTGGCGGCGATAAAGGTCCAGTTTTTGCCATCGCCCCAGCATCTTCGGCTCACGTTGGGCCAACCCGGCCTTCATCTTGAAGTCGGTACGGGGCAGAAAAATCGTCGGTTTGTAATCAATACTCATTTTTTATCCTGGGCCAGAATCCGCCGTGCATTATCACTATCAATGGCGATTTGTGCCCTTAAATCATCAATGCCGTCAAATTTCTTTTCGGGACGTAAAAAGTCAACCAGCGCAATGCGCAGGTGTTGACCATACAGGTCGTCGTCGAAATCGAACAGATGGGCCTCGAAAATAGTGTCTTTTTTATCAAAGGTCGGGCGGCTCCCGTAGTTGGCCACCCCGTCATACCAGCGTGTCGCACCTGCTTCATCAATACCGGCGCGGATCGCATAAACACCATGGGCCGGACGCAGGTATTCCCCCAGATGCAGGTTCGCCGTGGGAAAGCCAATCGTCCGCCCGCGGGCGTCGCCACGTTCAACCCGGCCGTCAATTTCAAATTCCCGGCCCAGTAAAAGAGCTGCAGCGCGGGGATCGCCCGCTTTCAGGCATTCCCTGATACCGGTTGATGAGTAAACCGTCTGCCCATCATCGACGGCGCTGACACAGGTAAAATCGAAACCTTCTTCCTGCCCTTTATGAAGAAGCAGTTCGCAATTTCCGGCCCGCTTATGGCCAAAAACAAAATCATAACCGGAGACCACATGGCGCGCCCCCAAACCTTCAACCAGCACCTGTTTGATAAAATCATCGGCGCTAAGGTTGGTAAAAGCCTCATCGAAATGCAGGACAATCAGATTATCGACCCCCAAGTCGCCAATGTGACGGGCCTTGGTTCTGAACGGTGTCAGCCGGAAGGGTTCGCCCTCTGGCATGAAAAGGGAGCGTGGATGGGGTTCAAAACTGAGCACAGCCCACGGAATATTCTGATCATGGGCAATACGCCCGGCTTCGCCGATAACCGCCCGGTGCCCCAGGTGGACACCATCGAAGTTGCCGATAGCGACGGAAGCGCCCCGGACTTCGGCTGGCAGATTTTCGAAGTGTCTGAATATTTGCATTGCGGCAAGAAGATGTCCGTAGGTCCCTGACGGGTCAAGCGGAATCAGCCCCTGGCAGGAACCATAACTGTGGCTTCACCATCAATGACCACCTTGTCAGCGACCAGACAAACCGTCTTCAACTCGGCAAATCTCTTCTCAGGCACCAGTTTTGTGACGGTGACACGGGCCGTGACCGTATCCCCGGCCCGGACCGGGGCCTTGAAACGAAGCGCCTGGTTTACGTAGATGCAACCCGGCCCCGGCAACTTGGTTCCGACAACAGTCGAAATCAGGCTGGCCGTTAACATGCCATGGGCAATCCGCCCTTCAAAGATGGTTTCGTTAGCGAACTCATGGTTCAGGTGAACAGGATTAATGTCCCCGGAAATCCCCGAAAACATGACGATATCGGCATCTGTCATGGTCTTGCCGTATACGTCGGTCATGCCTTCTTCTAGATCTTCAAAGTAATAACCGTGCAGTTCGTGATAGGTCATTTCCTGGGTCCGTTCGTTATTCTGGTGATTAAAATCCGGGGCCATGCTGCAGTGCAGCATTGGCGTGCCGGGCAATATACTGCGATAGTGTTTTGCAAACAAGTCGCTGTTGGCACTATCGGAACATTCCCTTGGCTTAAAAAAATTGCTATTGATGAGCGATGCGACCGATAAAAAACAAATCCCGCGCAGGGGGGACTAAAAACAACCCAGGCTACCGTGCCATGTCGCGCAAATTCGTGGCTGGTCTGCTTTTGCCCTTTGCCTTTGCCGCCCTGCCCGCCACAGCCCAGGAGCCCTTCAGGATGGAGATGCCTCTTCGCTGCTCGCCGGGCATTGATTGCTGGATCGTCAACTACGTCGATATGGATCCAACCCTGGGTGTCAGCGACTATATGTGCAGTAATGCTTCATACGATACCCACAAGGGAACAGACATCGCGGTTATGGATGCCAGCGTTATGCGCGAAGGGGTTGAGGTATATGCCTCCGCAACGGGGATCGTGCGTGGCGTCCGAAACGATATGCGCGATATCGATTTCAATCAGGGTGGCGGCCCCTCATCAGTTGAAGGCAAGGAATGCGGCAATGGCATCCTGCTTGATCATGGTAATGGCTGGACAACCCAGTACTGCCACATGCTTCGCGGCAGCGTCATCGTCGCCAAGGATGACGAGGTCGAAGCTGGACAGACAATCGGTCTTGTTGGCCTGTCGGGCCTGACCGAATTTCCCCATGTTCATATTCAGGTCAAACACAATGAGCAGGTCGTTGATCCTTTCGCCGGTCTTGGAAGAACCAAGAAATGCGGTATCGGCAAGGCCCCACTATGGAAAACCAACGCCTTGCTGTCGATGCTGTACGAACCGACAGCGCTCTATAGCGCCGGTTTCTCTTCAACCACACCCAACGTCCGTATCGCCCGCGAAGGCTTGTACGGTGGCGAAGTGTTGTTCGAGAAATCCCCGGTCATCGCCCTGTGGACGGATATGTTCTGGGTAAACCGGGGCGACAAACTGCAATTTATCATCACCGGGCCGGAAGGCCAAACCATGCTGGCGCATACCACAACCCTGAAAAAGAAAGAGGCACGCCGTTTTGCCTATGCCGGCATCAACAGAAGTGAAGAACCCTGGCCGAAAGGCGCATACACGGGCGAAATCCGTCTGATCCGCCCCGGTTCGGATGAAGAATACAGCGTCGTCAAGGTGATTAACGTCAACTAGAGCATTTCCGGGCTAACGACGCCGACGCACCAGTTTCGGTGACGAGCGCATGGATTTCAGCACCCGTTTGGCAGGGCGGCCGCGTTTCGGTTTTTCGACAAGGTCTTGTGGTTCTTCCGCAATTACAGGCTTTTCTTTGGTTTTGTTGAAAACATCATCGTCAAACAGGGCCGAACGCTGATGCTTGTTTGAGATGCGCCGCTCAATCATCGCCAAGGTTCGTTTGACCATGGGATGTCGTTCGGGATCGGCATGACCGGTAATCAGGTGGCGGCGGGCAATCGCCTTGGTGATGGCAATAATTTCATCATAATCGTAGCGCGGCTCGCACCAACGCACAAAGGTAGCAAGAGTCCAGGCGTGGGCCGGCAACGGCTTCAGGCGACGTGCCTGACACCAGCGGGCGAATTCATTCCAGGACTTGCCATGGGCGCGCAATGTCATCGGGACTGTGTCCAAAAAGCTTCCAAGCCCCCAGAATAGCAGCATTTTGGATGGCGGCAACAAGGCTTGGTCTCATAGGATTGCGTTTTGATTTATATATTGGTCATTGATACTCAAAACCGGTCACCTGGGCCTTTCCCTTGCCGATGATGGACATAACGGACAATGTGTTCTCGATCTGATTCTTGTCATGCAAATATCCGGCTGTATTTGCTATAGTTTGCTCTTCATCTTACTTGGATCATTGTCAGCACCATACAAGAGCCAGTGAGAGTATGTGATAGCAGGTCAAAACCCGGCAGAGGCGCGGACGGGAAGAGGGATTTTTCTAGATGACATTACTATCGGGTAAATTGGTAAGCCCCAAGCGCGCTCTCGGTTTGCTGTCCCTGATAGCCATGCTTTTTGGACTGTCGCCCCTTGCTACAGCCCAAGAAGCTACTGATGCGCCAGCACCTCTTCGTATCGCCATCGACAGGGCCTATTCTCCATACAGCCTGATCGGACCAACCGGTGAAGCAACCGGCTTGGCGGTGGAGATGTGGCGTGCCTGGAGCGAAGCCACGGGTACGCCTGTTGAGTTTGTTGCTTCCGGCTGGGAGGAAACCCTTGAAGCCTTGCGCACTGGCAAGGTCGATGCCCACTTCGGTATGTTCAAGTATGCTTCCCGCGCCGAATGGGCTGATTTCGCCGAACCTATCCACCAAATTCATACGGCCCTGTTTTTCCGCGCTGGCGAGGACGAGATGGTTCCACTCAAAGATTTGGCAGGCGAGAAAGTGGGCGTGTGGGCTGAAACCTACCAGCATCAGTTTCTGAAAGATAATTTTCCCGACATCAAGGCCGTCGCCTCAAAAAGCGACGACCAATTGATCCTCAAGCTGCTCAACGGCGACGTCCGCGCGATCCTCAACGAGGTACCATCGGTGGATGCAGATCTGGCATCCTTTGGTATCAGGGGGGTCCTCACCCGAAGTGAAAAAATCCTGTTTTCCAATTATGTCCAGCCCGCCGTGCGCAAGGGTGAAACGGCTCTTCTCGAACTCATCAACGAGGGATTTAGAAAAGTCTCCATCGACCGACTGCATGAACTGGAAAAATTGTGGATGTCCAGCCCGTCCGATCATTTTTACGCCGGGGCGGGCGGACAGGTTGAATTTACCCTTGAAGAAGAAGCATGGCTGGACGCCAATCCGGCCATAACTCTGGCGGTGACGACTTTCATTCAGCCGGTCGATGTGATTGATGAAGCGGGCAACTACTCGGGAATGAACGCCGATCTCATCAACATGCTAAATCAGAAACTGGGCATCAACATTGTACCGGAATTTTTCGACAGTTGGGGCAAAGTGGTCAAGGCCACCACGGGGGGTACGGTTGACGGCGCCTTCAGTCTGTCAATTACGCCTGAACGCGAAAAATCCGTCCTGTTCACCAAGCCCTATGCCTTCGATCCCATCATCGCCATTGTGCCGCGCACCAGCAACGATATCCTGGATTGGAAGGACCTGAACGGCAAAAACGTTTCCGTCGTCAAGGGTGCTTCAATTATCGAGGAAATCCAGGGAATGCTTGGCGATGGTGCCCTTATTACCGTCGAATCTGAAGCTGATGGCCTTAAGCAAGTGGAAAGTGGCGCAGCGGATATTCATGTTTCCTGGCTGCTTCCTTATGGCAACGCTCAACGCTCTGACCCTGTTGACGGATTGAAGATCGCCCTGACACGCAACTCAGAAGGCGGTTCGCTGCGCATTGGCATTCACAAAGACAGACCAGAATTATTGGGTATTCTTCGCAAGGGCTTGAACGCCATCAGTCGCGAGGAATTGACGGCCGTTCGCAACAAATGGTTATTTCCCAAGGACGCCTCCATGGATATGCCCGTGACCTTGAGAGCCGATGAACTGGGCTGGATGCAGGCCCATCCGATTATTCGTCTGGCGGTCCTCAAGGACTACGCACCTTTTGATTTTACCAATAATGATGGCACCCACTCTGGCTTGCACAGTGACTTGCTCAAGCTCATCAACAAGCACCTGGGGGCAAATATCGTCGCTATTCCTTTCGATACCTGGAAGGAGGCCTATGACAAGGCAGCTTCTGGCGACCTCGATGGCATCATGTCGCTAGGCTGGACCAAGGAGCGCGAGAAAACCTTCCTGTTTTCGACCCCTTACCACTACGACCCGGCCGATATGGTCGTCCAGGATATCGACGGATCCGTAAAATCATGGCGCGCACTGAATGGAAAAACCATCTGGGTGCGAAACAGCTCATCCCTGATCCGAAAAATAAAAAAAGATCTGCCAGACGCCAACATCATCGAGGCGGACAGCGAAGCCTACGCCCTGGAGCAACTGGCGTCAGGTAATGGTGACGCCTATCTTGCCTGGATCAGTGCCGACAAATCAAAGCTCCGGTCCATGGGATTGAAGGTAGCCGCCTCGGTCGATACCCGTCAGGGAGAGCTGCTGATCGGTGTCCACCGAAGCCGACCGCTCGTCGCAGGCATCATCCAGAAGGGCTTGGGCTCGATATCCGCCAAAGAGATGGCGGCACTGCGAAGCAAGTGGCTTTTTAGTGAGCAGCAAATGGCCGATCTCACTGCGGAGGAATGGGCATGGGTAGAAAACCGCACCATCAAGGTGGGCGTGGAACAATGGGCCCCCCTTGTTTTTTTAGACAATTCCGGGAATCTTCAAGGATTGGCGGGTGGGTTCCTGAGACGAGTCAGCAACGCAACGGGCCTGAAATTTGAAATTGTTGGTGACGAATGGGCTTCTTTATTAGGAGATTTTAAGGAAAGAAAAATCGATTTACTTCCTGCCACTTATTTCACTGAAGAGCGAGCCACATACGGCCTGTATTCAGATCCATTTTTCTATATGCGGGAATACGTTTATGTAAAAGATGGCAGTACCGATATCAGTTCGATTAAAGATATTGCGGATAAACGCATTGCCGTCGTTAAAGGATACGGCACTATTCCCAAGATCCGTGCCAAATATCCCAAGGCGACTATCGTCGAGACAAACAATCTCATGACGTCTATTGACGCGGTCCTGAATAGCGAAGTGGACGCCCTGATTGAAGCGCAAATGGTGGTTGAACATACCATAAAAACCAATGCCATCATCGGTTTGAAGGGAATTAGCCAGTCAGTCTTCCCGGCATCGCCCTTACATTTCTTTTCGCGTATTGATGAGCCAATATTGCAGTCCATCCTGCAAAAAGGCCTGGATGCCATAACTGAAGAAGAAGAAAGAGCCGAAATCGGAAAATGGATATCGGCGACGAAAACTGAAAGACAAAAGCTTGGCTTGAGCATAGATGAGCAGGGATGGTTATCGGAACACGAAAACATTCGCTTGGGCGTTGATACATCCTGGCCGCCTTTTGAATTCGTTGATGAGGACGGCAAGTATTCGGGGGTTAGCTCGGGTTATATAGACGTCATTTCAAAACGTCTGGAATTATCCATGCAAGCCGTACCGGGTATCAATTGGTCACAAGCTATAGAAAAAATCAAATTCGGGGAACTGGATGTTTTACCAGCGGTAGCCCGCACCCCGGAACGTGAAGCATTTTTGAATTTCACCAAACCCTACGTTAAGGTTCCCATGGTAATCGCTACCCACAAGGATGGGCCGGTTGTCGGCGAAGTTGGTGACCTGGAGGGTAAATCAGTTGGTGTTGTAACCGGCTATGCCTCCGCTGAATTGTTGCGCGCTGATTTCCCCAAGCTGAATTTCATCGAAATGAACAGCGTCGCCGCCCTGCTTCTGGCTTTGTCAGAAGGCAAGATTGATACCGCTTTCGAAAACCTGTGGGTTATCAGTTACGAGAAAGAACGCCTGAGCCTGGACGATGTTAAAATCGCAGTGCCGACATCCTACAACATCGATTTGTCCATGGGAGTTCGCAAGGACTGGCCGGAACTGGTACCCATTCTGGATAAGGCGCTAGCCTCTATCGATAAACAGCAATCAACCACGATCAGGAATGCCTGGATGGCTGTTGAGGTCAAGTTTGGTCTTGATATGAAAACTGTCCTTATCTGGGCGGTGCCCGCCGGTGGCGGTGTGCTATTGATCATTGCCTTTGTTGTCGGGTGGAATCGCCGGCTTGGAGCGGAAATAGACGAAAGGAAACGGGCGGAAGAAGAATTGGCCAAACGGACGAACTTGATACAGGCCGTCCTTGGTTCTTTGACGCAGGGAATTGTCGCCTTCGACAAGGATCTCAAGCTGATCGCCTGGAATAATCATTACAAGGAAATCCGTGATTATCCCTCTGAATTGCTGGAAGAGGGCCGGGATTTCAGGGATAACTCTTCGAATTTTTCGAATGCTACACTCATTCTTCATTCCCTTTTTATTTTCCGTTTTGCATTATTGGTTGTCGAGCCTGTTTTGGGGTAGCTGTATAGGTTCAGCGTATTAACCTTTTTTCGATTTTTTCCGGGTTTTGATCGCTGCCAAAACCTGAGCCGTTATCTGAGCGGCCAATTCTTCGTCGGAAGCGTTCTCGTCCGCATCATTAATGAATTCCTGTAACTCTTCTGAGTAAGCATCTTCACCAGCAAATACCTCTGCGTCTCTGCTGGCATCACCGTGATAGTAATGCTGATTAATCATTTGTGGACTAGATCCCATATGATGAGCGAGCCTTTGGGCGTCCATCCCATATTCCGCAATCATTCTTGTCGCAAAACTATGGCGGACACTGTACCGGGTTCTGGGCTGCCCATTTGGAGCAAAGCGCATATCGGCTTCCTCTAGCGCATTGCGGAACATTTCGCTGAGACCTGTAACTGGCCTGCCGTCAGGCATTGCAAAAACATAAGCTTCAGGGCTGGATGGGCTTGTATGCCGATGCAAACGCGCGAGAGATTGTCTGACTGAATGCTGCGCAATTAGCTCTCTTGGTGCGCCGTCTCTAGTTTTCCCAACAGGAACGGTTATTTTTACGAACGAAACACCGTCCTTCTTGAACTCCATATCAATGTGTTTCCATTGGAGCCTATCAACTTCTTTGCCGGGACGAATGCCGGTATTGATAAGAAAATCTATGTAGTACATCAAAACTGTGCGTTTATAAGTCGTGATAAAGCTTTTACCTTCAGCCGCAGACCATTCGACCAAGAACTCAAGCAAACGTTCGAGCTCTTCTTCCGTAAAGTATGGCCTACGTTTTGACCGCTTGCCTTTGTCTTTTACGGTTAGAACTGGAAAGTCTCTTCTGCTGATAGCCTTTTTGCGAGCAGCTAGCGACAGGATGGCGCGTATTACAACATTGTGCTGATTTATAGTTCCTTTTGCCGGAACCCTTCCCATTTTATCTTGGCGCATTTTTTCAAATTCAAAAATTGCGTCATCGTCAATGGTTGTAATTTCCTTGTCGCCAAGCAGAGGGATGATCCATTTATCAACAATGAGGATATAGGTCGCAAAAACGGTCTTGGCTGTGCCAGCGTTCATTTGAGCAATCAGCTCATCTTTATATAGCGAGCAGTAATAAGAAAATTTCTTTGAGGCAAACTCAGGCTGGCCCTGAGCTACACGGCTCTTGCCTGTGAAGAACGTGGTTTTTGCTACTTGCTCAGCTTTTTCCAACGTCTTTTCTTTAGTTGAAAATACCTTCCAACTATTATCTGCAGCTTTAACTCTAGCCCTGATA